>NZ_DATGNR010000026.1:0-39433 GCF_035306605.1 Xanthomarina sp.
AAAACCTCTTCAAAATGAAGAGGTTTTAAAATAATTTTAAACAAAATTAGAAGTTATATTTAATAGATGCATTAAATGTAATACCATTAGTATTAATGTATCCAAAGTTATCTGTTTGTTGAATTCTAACTTCATCAAATAGGTTATAAACGTTTCCAACTAAGGTTAAGCTTTGTCCTCCAAATTCGAAGTTATAAGACAATCCTAAATCTGTTAAAGAATATGGACGAATTGTACCAACATTCTCTATTTGAACAGAATTCCCATCGTTTGCATAAAGTTTTTCGTAGTAATTAATATTTCCATAAACTGATAAACCTTCAATCACACGAGCTCTTGCCCCAAAACCTGCAGTAAATTGTGGTGCATTAGTTATTTTAACACCATCTCTATTTGTACCTGGAGTTTCAGAAACTAAATCACCTGTACGATCGTCATAAACCGAAACATCTGAAGTACCCTCATATTCCCAGCTTCCGCTTGAAACGTATCCTGTTAAGCTAAATACATTACTTAAACGGTATTCCATATCTAATTCTACACCCTTATGAACTTGACGAACACCGCGGTCGAAAATATTTAACTCATAATCATCCGAATCATCATTAGGAGTTCCATTATCGTCTATATCGAAACCTGAGATTACACGATTATCCCAATCTGTATAGTAGAAGTTAAAGTCCGCTCTAAAGTTGTCAATTCTAAACTTATATCCTAACTCAAAACTTGTGATTTCTTCATTATCCACTCCTGGATTTGTAAAAATCTCATTTGAATTTCTAATATCTTTAAAAATATTATCTAAGAAAGGTTGTCTTGAGTAAAAACCAGCATTTAAATAAATACGGCTAGTTTCTGGATCGATAGCGTATGAAACACCACCTTTTAAGTTGTATCCAAATTTATTGACTTTATCTGATTTTCCTTGATCTCCAAAACGTCCATCCCTTTGGTATGATTGGTTTGAAATTGCTCCTTGGAAAAATGCAGAGAAATCGTCAGTAGCATACTCTACTTGCCCAAAAGCCCCTTGGTAGTTAATGTTTTCTGAATAATCATAATTAATTCTCTGACCTTTATCGGCAAAACTAAATAATGAAGCCCATGGGCTAGCATCATATGATTCCGTTACAACGGCTCCATCAGGTCTATCGTTAGCCCAACCGTTTAAACCATAAAAATCAGCTATTTGTCTAAAGTGATCTCCTCTATATAAACGAATATCAGCACCCACATTAAAGTTTAAATTTTCAGATATTTCATGGTTAAAGTTTGTTACTAATCCATACCAAGAATGGTTATTTACAGAAGAACGAAGTACATAACTTGAGCTGCTTTCTCCACTTTCGTTACCTATACCATTGTTATCAGCTAATGCTTGTTGCTCAATAGCGTAATAGTCAATTTGACCATCGGCAGTTCTTATTCTACCACGTCCGAGATCTCCGGTTCCACCACCACGTCCCCATGATGCATAAGCTACAGTTGTTAATTCTGATTTTTCAGAAATATTCCAATCCCAGTTAAAGTTAAATACTGGTTTGTGATAATAATTTGTTCTTTCAGATTTAATATCTGATGAATACTGAGTTCCATTTAAATCAGAAGTATATCCCCAGTGTTGGTTAAATTTAGGATTCTCAGCTAAAGTTTCTAAGCTTTGAGAAAATCTTTGACCGTGCTGTTGTGGTGCTCCCGTTAATAAAACGTTGAATGTGTGACTTTCATTTGCCTTATAACCAGCAGATAAAAAGTAAGTTTGTCCAGAACCAAATGTTCCTTGCGCCCATTTTCTATGAGCTTGCCAGTGATCTAATAATACAGAAAATGACCAACCATTTTCATTTAAACCAGTATCATAAGAGACGGTTCCTTTAAAGTAACTGTCATTACCACCTAAAAAACGAGCAAACCCTCCCTTAGTTCTTTCTGTCGATTTCATAATCAAATTCATTGTACCACCTACAGAAGAAATAGCTAATTTAGACGATCCTAGACCACGTTGCACTTGCACACCGTTTGCTACATCTGCAATACCAGCCCAGTTAGACCAATACACACGACCATCTTCCATTCCATTTACAGGCTGACCATTTAATAAAACTGCAATGTTAGTTTGGTCGAAACCACGTAAAAACATTTGAGAATCACCAAAACCAGTTTGCCCAGAAACATATACAGAAGGTGTGTTTTTAATAATTTCAGAAACCTCAACGTTACCTACTGCACGTTGTTGGATCTCTACCTTTTTAACTGTTGATACAGCAATTGGTGTTGCTCTATCTTCCGCTAAATCGATAACTCCACTACCAATAATCACAACCTCTTCCAAAGTGTTATCTGGCATAAGTGAAATAACTCCTAAATCTTTGTTCCCATTAAATTTTACCACAACTTTGGTATAACCTACGAAAGAAATAACAATTTCTCCTGAAGAAGATAATGTATTCAAAGTAAATTCTCCATCGAAGTTTGAAGACACCCCATTGGTTGTCCCTTTCTCAACGATGTTTGCACCAGGCAGTGGTGCAGCCAATTCGGCATCCATAATAGTACCAGTAACAACACTTTGTCCCATGGTAACAGCTGTAAACATGAATGCTCCTGCTAAAAGTAATAATCTTGTAATTTTTCCCATTGTATTAAAAAGATTTGTTAAAATTTTTCGCAAAACTACATTTAAATAATCGAACATTTATTTTGTAATTGTTAATAAATTAACATCTTGAAGATAAGGAATTTAATAGCAATATTACATTCACAAAAAAAAAGCTATTAACATGCTTTTCAACAAAATTTTAAGTTAATTTTTTGTAATAATGCAATAATTTTATAGTTGAAGCGTCGTGATTGGCAAAGCTGTTATTTTTCATTTTTTCTAAAATATTTCCAGCTAGCTGCTTGCCAAGCTCAACTCCAAATTGGTCGAAGCTGAAAATATTCCAAATGATACCTTGAACAAATATCTTATGTTCGTATAAAGCGATTAGTTTGCCTAAGCTCTCTGGAGTAAGTTTATTTATAAAGATGGAGTTTGTAGGTTTATTTCCTGAAAACACTTTATAGGCAAGTACATTATTAATCTCTTCTGATGATAACTTATCCTTTTCTAATGTTTTTAAAACTTCATCTTTTGGTTTTCCCTTCAAAAGAGCTTCGGTTTGCGCAATAAAATTAGAAATCAGTATGTCGTGATGTTCTTGATTGCCGTGCAATGGTTCTACAAAACCGATAAAATCTGCAGGAATTAATTTTGTTCCTTGGTGAAGTAATTGAAAAAAAGCATGTTGCGAATTACTACCTGGCTGTCCCCAAATAATTGATCCTGATTGGTAGTTTATAATATTCCCATTTCTATCTACAGATTTCCCATTGCTTTCCATGCAGCTTTGTTGTAAATAGGCGGAAAATTTATGCAAATATTGAGAATATGGAATAATAGCATGTGTTCCGGTTTTAAAGAAATTGTTATACCATACACCTATTAAAGCCAAGATTACCGGAATATTTTTCTCGAGGGCTTCCGATTTAAAGTGTGCATCCATTTTATTAGCACCCAACAACAACTTATTGAAATTCTCAAAGCCAATAGATAGACTTATAGATAAACCAACTGCACTCCATAGCGAAAATCGACCTCCAACCCAATCCCAAATTGGAAAAATATTTGATTCGTCGATACCAAACTGCTTCACTTTTTCAATATTAGTGGACACAGCTACAAAGTGCTTTGAAATTGTTTCTTCGTTTGACCCTGTTTTTTGAGATAGCATCCAATTTTTAATAGTGCTTGCATTGCTAAGTGTTTCTTGAGTAGAAAAAGTTTTAGATACAACTACAAATAAAGTGGTTTCCGGATTCAGCTTTTTAATAACTTCAGTTACATGGTCGCCATCAATATTATTTATAAAGTGTGTTGTTAAGTGATTTTTATAAAACTCCAAAGAACTAACAACCATAGCCGGTCCTAGATCTGAACCTCCAATACCAATGTTTACGACATCTGTAAAGGTTTTTCCTGTAACCCCTTTTTTTGAACCACTTAAAATCTGATTGGTAAAGGTTTTTATTTGTTCCTTAACTTGAAAAACTTCAGGAACAACATTCTTACCGTCTACTAGAATAGTGTCTGTTTTATTAGCTCTCAATGCTGTATGAAGAACTGCCCTATCTTCAGTTTCATTTATTTTTTCACCTGAAAAATAACTAGCAATAGCCTCTTCTAATTTAACTTCCTTAGCCAAATCAAGTAGCAAGGAAATTGTTTCTTCCGTTAGAATGTTTTTAGAAAAATCGACATAAAAATCCTCCCACTGTATGCTTAGCTTCTCTGCTCTTTCGGGATTTTGAGCAAACAACTCATTCATATGAGCGGTCTCCATAGATCGAAAATGCGCACTGAGTTCCTCCCAGGCACGTGTAGATGTTGGATCAATCTTTGGTAAGCTCATAATATTATTGGACTTGAGTAATTAAATTTTTCGAAGGATTTTCTTCTACATCATTATACTCAATACGATCTATTTGTACTTTAATTGGGCTAATATAATCTAAATATTTAGCTTTTAGAACATCTGGGATTGGCTCGGCTGCAGGTAACTTTTCTTTAAACGGATCTACTTGCTCGCCATTTTTCCAAAATCTGTAACATACATGAGGTCCAGAGGTATTCCCTGTCATTCCAACCCAACCTATAACATCTCCTTGCTTTACATATTGCCCAACCTTAACATTTTGCTTTTTCATGTGCAGGTATTGGGTTTCGTAAGTAGAATTATGTTTGATTTTTACATAATTACCATTTCCTCTTGTAAAACTTGATTTAGTAACCGTTCCATTAGCTGTAGCCCTAATAGGAGTTCCTATATTTGCTGCAAAATCGGTTCCCTTATGTGGTCTGATTTTATTTCCATACAAAGCAATACGTCGTCTAAGATTGTATCGAGAAGATATACGTTTGTATTCTACTGGTGCCTGCAAAAACGCACGGCGTAATGTTTTGGCCTCTTCGTTAAAGTAATCTTTTAATCCTTTTACACTATCGGTTTCAAATTCAAAAGCATAAAAAGGTTCGTTTTTATGTTCAAAAACTGCTGCTTTAATATTGTCTATTCCAGCATAAATAGTGTCGTCTATATATTTATCTGTGTAGATAACTTTAAATCTATCTCCTTTTTGAAGTCTGGTGAAATCTATAGTCCATGCGTATATATCAGACATTTTATAAGCCAAAATAAAACTTAGGCCTTGTTGCGCTAGAGTTTCAGAAATGTTATTAGAAATAATCCCAGACACTTCCTTCTCTACATATTTTATAGGTTTTCTACTGGTATAAGCATGAATGGAATCTTGGAAATTAAGAACAACATACTCCTCTTTATTGGGCTGATAAATGAAACATCTTGCTTCTTGAAGTGAATCTTTAGAGCATAATAAAGTATAAGGTTTTCCTATTTGAAGTTTTCTTATATCGAAACTGTCACGTGCTTTTTCGGCGATTTGAAAAATTTTTGGATATCCTATTTTATGACGTTGCATAATTTCGCCAAAGCTTTCTCCTGCTCTTATCGTATCTCTTTTAACGTGATAGTCGTTTAAATTGAAACCAAATTCGTAAACATCTTCAACAACGGGTTCTGCAAAGGCTAGTTCTTCTTCAATAACTTGCGGATTCCCTTCCTTGCAACTATTTAAACCTAAAATAATTGCAAAAAGTATTAAACATTTTCTCCCCACTCTTTCAATTCCTTCTCGCTCCATAGTTCTGGAAAAAATATTCTTCTTTGATATTTTGGATGCATATACTTTACCCATTCACTTCCTCCTGTTGCTTCGGCGGTTTTACCACCAATGTTTAAATAATGATTTGCTGTATTATAATGAGCCATAACCCATTTAATATTGACCGTATGGTCGTAATGGCGCATGGCTTTTATTAATTCTTTATCCTCTCTAACCTCCTGTGGCAACTCTTTAAACTTGGTCCACATGTTGTTAGTATTATAGAATTTAGCAAATCTAATAAATTCATCTTTGTATCTTTCTTCAAAAACTGTTAATAAATAGGATTTTTTGCCAGTTTCGTAATCTTTTCCTGCAGCCTGCCAATATAAATGGTCAAAAGCGTGTTCAAATGAAGTATTTCTATCAATCGTTTTTCTAAACCTGTTATCAATTAGGTTGATAAGTTCCGTTGATGCAAATTCAATTTTTCTGTATTGGGCGCTTTGGAAACCACTTGCCGGTGTTAAGGTATTTCTAAACATATTGTATTGCTCGACATCCATTCCATGTTTCATAATTTCGAAGGATGACGTTAGCATATCGAAATATCTACTAACCCGCATGAGTTTATCTGTAAAAAAAGCTGCTTCAACTTGTTCTGTCTTTGCAACTTGTTCTATTTCCCAAAGAATCATTTTAAACAATAATTCATTTATTTGATGGTACATAATAAACACCATTTCGTCAGGCAATACAGATCGTTGGGTTTGAAGATCCAATAATGCGTCTGTTTGGATATAATCCCAATAATTTATGGGTTTACTATATAATAAACCTTTCAAATGAACATTTAAATCTTGTCCAATAGCCTCAAATTTTTCATTTAACTTTTTGGTTATTTCCTTATCTAATTCCATTATTTTTTTGCTATAATTTTAAATGGGTGCTTTAATCCTTTAAAGGCATTTAGGTCTGCTCTTAGCGAGCCGACTGCTAAATTAGCCTGAATACGTAAAGGTACTTTATTTTTGTCATTTGAAACCCAAAGCGTCAAGCTTTCTTCCTCTTTAAACACCCTTCCTGCCATAACATAAGGTCTGAATTTTAAAGCATGAACCTTTCCGAAATTTGTATCAACAACCTCATCTCCAAGATACTTTAATTTGAATCCATAGTTTTCATCATCAAAAAACATATCAACATGCACCTCGGCACCTACCTTCAGGTTTTCAATATCTAAATTATCCCTTAAGTAATAAAAGGTAGAAATCATGTCCTGAATATTCGGCTTTGTATCAAACACTTTTTTTGTATTGTGTTTAAGATTGTTAACATAGGCTTTGTTGTTAACTTGATCAAACTCGATTTCTATATTTTTTGTATGCCCACCTTCATTGATATCTCTTATAAATTTATAAGGCATAATTTTTTCTCTATCGAAATAGCTTTCGTATCTATCTTCTACTTTAAAAAACCACTTAATAGCACCTGTTGTCCAACCCTTACCTACAACATGGTACACAGGTTTGTTTTTATAGGTAGCTTTTTTAACTGAAACAGTTGCCTCTCCAGCTTTTAAAAACCCACTATAACTCATTTCAAATCGGAACCATTCGCCATGGCCGAAAGAACTTTCGGTTTGTGCAAAAACACCAGAAACGAAAACTAAGCTTAGAAGTATTAGAACTATTTTTTTCATAATTTTATTTGTATAAATGTAATTAATTGAAAACAATATTATTGTTTAAACCCAATAATTACAATTACCATTCCAAATGTATAAAACAAAAAAACTCTATCAGTTAAATTGATAGAGTTTTTAAGCAACTTTTAGTTAAATGTATATTATAATGTACCTCTTAATTCTTGTTCGCGTTCAATAGACTCGAAAAGAGCTTTAAAGTTTCCAGCACCAAAACCACGTGCCCCCATTCTTTGGATAATTTCAAAAAACAGCGTTGGTCTATCTTCTACTGGTTTGGTGAAAATTTGCAACAAATAACCTTCTTCATCTGCATCAATCATGATTCCTAATTTCTTAAGAGTTTCGATATCTTCACGCAACTCGTGGCTAAACTCTTCTAAACGGCCAGGTACAGCTCGATAATAATCTTCTGGTGGGGTAGATAAAAACTCAACTCCTCTTTCTCGCATTTGCGTTACGGTTTTAATAATATCGTCCGTAGCTACAGCTATATGTTGAACTCCAGGGCTTTCATAAAAATCTAAATATTCTTCAATTTGCGATCTCTTTTTGCCTTCAGCAGGTTCGTTTATCGGGAACTTGATTCTTCCATTTCCATTACTCATTACTTTACTCATTAAAGCCGAGTATTCTGTATGAATTTGTTTATCATCAAAAGATAAGAAATTAACAAACCCCATAACATCTTCATACCACTTTACCCAAGTATTCATTTCGCCCCAACCTACATTTCCTACCATGTGGTCGATAAATTTAAGTCCCGTTGGTTCTGGGTTATAATCTGATTTCCATTCGGTAAATCCAGGTAAAAATTGTCCTTTGTAGTTTTTACGCTCTACAAACATGTGTACAGTTTCTCCATAGGTATAAATTCCAGCACGTACTACTTCTCCATGCTCGTCGGTTTCCACCGTTGGCTCCATATAAGATTTAGCTCCACGCTTAGTAGTTTCTTCGTATGCGCTTCTAGCATCTTCCACCCATAAGGCTACAACTTTAACCCCATCACCATGTTTTACTATATGGTCGTTAATTGGAGATTTGCTATTTAAAGGCGTTGTTAGTACCAAACGGATTTTATCCTGTTTTAGCACATAACTAACTTCGTCTCTAGATCCTGTTTCTAAACCTTTATACGCATAAGATTGAAAACCGAATGCTGTTTTATAAAAATGTGCTGCTTGTTTTGCGTTTCCAACATAAAACTCAACGTAGTCCGTACCTAATAAAGGAAGGAAATCTTGTGCGCCTTCAAATATTTTTTCTAATCCGTACTCTACTGATTTAATTTCTTTGCTCATTGTGTTTACTTTAGTCATTCCCGTAAACCGAGAATCGTATTAATTAAACTTTTATAATTATTTAAACTCCTGTTTTTACAGGAATTATATATTTACTATAACCAAGATTTAAAATAATCTTCGTCTGCTATTTTCAATGCTTCCTCTGTAACTTTTAATGGTTTAAAAGTATCAACCATTACAGCTAACTCATCTGTTTTTACTTTTCCAATACTACGCTCTACTGCTCCAGGATGTGGCCCGTGTGGAATTCCAGCTGGATGCAAAGAAATGTGTCCAGCATCAACATCGTTCCTACTCATAAAATCTCCATCTACATAATACAGAACCTCATCGCTATCGATATTACTATGGTTGTATGGGGCTGGAATTGAGAGTGGGTGATAATCGTATAGTCTTGGCACAAAACTACATACCACAAAAGCATCTGTCTCAAAAGTTTGATGAACTGGCGGCGGCTGATGAATTCGGCCGGTTATAGGTTCGAAATCGTGAATTGAAAAAGCGTATGGATAGCTATACCCATCATAACCAACAACATCAAATGGATGTGACGCATAAACTATCTCAAATATGTCGTTTTGTTTTTTAACTTTCATTAAAAACTCGCCAGATTCATTATAAGTTTCTAGTTCTTCTGGTCTACGAAGGTCTCTTTCGCAATACGGAGAGTGTTCTAACAACTGCCCGAACCAGTTTCTATATCTTTTTGGAGTATATATTGGTCTTCTAGACTCCACTATAAACAATCTGTTATCCTCTGTGTCGAAATCCATTTTATAAATGGTTCCTCTTGGAACAACTAAATAGTCGCCATATTTAAAATTTAAATTCCCTAAATGTGTACGTAGTTTTCCGGTTCCCTTGTGTACGAAAATCAATTCGTCAGCATCGGAGTTTTTATAAAAATAATCTGTAGTGGACTGTTTTGGCGCAGCAAGGATAATGCTGCAATCACTATTAGTAAGAACCGTTTTTCGGCTTTCCAAATAATCATTTTCTGGTTTTACTTGAAAACCTCTAAATCGATATGATTGGATACTATTTTCTTTGGCAATTTTTGGAGCTACACTGTATTGTTTATTAATAGCTTTAACCTGAGTTGGACGTTGTTCGTGATATGAATTTGTATACATACCGTCAAATCCTATAGTTCCAAACAATTGTTCACTATACAAGCTGCCGTCTGGTTTTTTAAACTGCGTATGTCTTTTAGGTGGAATTTTCCCTAGTTTATGATAAAATGGCATTTCTTAAAAATTAATTGTTAGAAGTTATAATCTGATATTTAAAACTTTAGCTTAAACAAAAACTCAAATTACACTTAAATAAAATTTATCTAAAGATACAAATTATGCCTATTTATTCCGGATTTCTTTTAATAAGAAATTGGAGGTGCAAAAGTAAATCTGTCCAGTAATATTTCATAGACTTCAAATATCGAAAATATTTACGACAATTTATTTTAATAAAGCGGTAGAATTCCTAATCTTGATAAAATATTAAAACCAGAAACCTAAGTTAAAAAACCAAATCCCTTTTTTTATTTCTGGGGAATAGGTGTATTTCAATTCAATTGGCCCAATAAATGATTCTAAGGAATAACCAATGGCATACCCCGAATAATCTGGCGAAGTAAACCATTCGCCATCATCAAAAATATTATCGGCAATGTTAGAAAAATTAGCGCCTATATTTATATGATTCTTTTTAAATAGTTCGTAATCCAGAGTTATAGCTCCTTTCACAAAACTGTTTCCTGAAAGCGAAATAAAATCGTAACCGTAAAAAGAATCGAAGTTGTTTATATAATCTACTCCATAACCACCAAGAGCAAAATTCAAGTATGGATTGTCGTTTTCACCAATACTAAAACCTCCTTGTGTTGTAATGTTGGCGGTTAATTTACTATTAAAACTATGGGAGTATCCAATTGTAGCTTTACCAATAGAAAATTCGGAGAAATTCTCATTATAATCCGACGAGTATAAATATAGATGAAAATCGCCATTAAAATAAAATCCGCTAGTAGGAAAATATTTATTGTTGTAAGAATCAAATTTAAGTTTTCCGAACAAACTTAGATAGTCACTATTTTCAAAAGTAGTTTTTTCAGTACTCGTTCCAGTTAAAACAGTTTCAGAAGAAATTTTTAATTTTTTATGCTCGGCACCCAAGGTTAAAAACATATCCTTGGTAAACAGGGTTTGTAAATAAAACTGGTTGGTTAAATCCTTTAAAGCTATATCAAGTTTGTTTACATTAATGATTCCTAATTCTTCGTCGGTAAGTAAGGAAGTAGCAGGAATTACTTTCTTAAATTGGTTGAATCTAGACCTAAAACCAACACTCCAATAAAAGCCTTGATCTATATAATATTCAAAGTTATATCTAATATTATCGCCCACTATAAAGTCGAAGGAAAGCACATCGTTTTTAATCAACAGTTTTTTCTTGGTTAAGTTTACCAAACCAGCTGTTTTATATAGGTCGTCATAATGAACTCCTAATTTAAAAAAAGTTGTTACACTACTTTCTTTAAGTGTAATATGCAAATCGTAACCTTCAGAGTTTTTAGACGGCTTTAACTTATGAATTACATTATCAAAGTTATTGGTTGCCGCCAAGTTGTTTACACCTTCGACGTATGATTGGTAATCTATCTTTACATCTTGTTTAAACTTAAGCTTCCCTAGCACGTAGGCATTGGTGTATTTTTGATTGCCATCAATCTCTATGGTATTAATTTTTATACTATCTACCGGCCTAATTACCAAAGGACTTCTAGCCTTTTCGGTTTGCATTGAAGCCACGTGTTTTAAAGCATCTATTTTTTTGATAGCTGCTTCTTCACCGTTAGAAATAATCTGTCTTCCATCACTAAATGAAACCACTGTAAAGTCAGAAATATCAGGCTTGATATAAATGTCTGTTTTTTTCGACTTTACCTTCATATCGTTAATTGTTCTGTAATTATTGATTTGAAGTAGAATATCTGGAGCAGATTTCAATTGGTCTCTAGATGCTAAATCGTCCTGAACATCCACCCCAATAATAATGTCCACACCTTTTTCTTTTAATTCGTCTATAGGATAATTATTAATTACACCTCCATCTATTAAAAGTTGTTCATCAATAATTACTGGTTGAAACAATGATGGAAAAGCTCCACTTGCGGTAACGGCTAGAGCTAAATTCCCTTTATCCAAAACAACTGCTTGACCAGTTTCTATATTTGTTGCAATGCAGAAAAAAGGAATTGGAAGCTTACTAAAATCATCAATATGACTTACGTGTAAGGTTAGCTTGGAAAGCAAACTCAAAGTATTTTGTCCGCGAGAGAGAGCGGATGGCAACTTGAGTTTAAATTTTTCAAATGGTAAGGTAACCGCATACTTTTCTGAATTATCTCTTTCGTAGAAGGTTTTTGCCGCTCTTGGCAAATCGTCGTTAATAATTTTATCAAAATTCACTCCCTTAAAAATGGAGTCAATTTGATATCCAGAATATCCTGAAGCATACAGAGACCCAATAATAGCTCCCATACTAGTTCCAGCTACATAATCAATTTTAATTTCTAAACTATCTACAAGTTTCAATACACCTATATGCGCCAAGCCTTTAGCGCCTCCACCACTTAATACCAAGCCAATTTTCACATCTTCCTGAACAGTGTTTTGAGAAAATGCAATGCTTGTAAAAAACATGGATAAAATGATTAAAGTATACTTCATGAATTGTGATAGTAATTATAAATTTTTTGCGCTCTTGAAACCCCTACAACATCCTCCAGCTCATCTAGCTTAGCGTTTGAAATTCTCTTTACAGATTTAAATGCTTTTAACAGGTCGACAATTGTTTTTTCTCCAATACCAGGTATGGTTTCTAGCTCTGTATTTAAAGCTGTCTTGCTTCTTTTATTCCTATGATGCTCGATTCCAAATCTGTGCGCTTCGTTTCTAAGTTGTTGAATGATTTTTAAAGTTTCACTTTTTTTATCTAAATATAAGGGAATTGGATCATCTGGATAGAATAATTCTTCCAAACGCTTCGCAATTCCGATAATTGCAATTTTTTGACGTAACTGAAGTGCATCCAAACTTTTCAAAGCCGAAGAAAGTTGTCCTTTTCCTCCATCGATAATAATTAATTGTGGTAAAGGACTTCCTTCATCCAACAATCTTTTATAGCGTCTGTACACGACTTCTTCCATAGAAGCAAAATCGTCTGGACCTTCAACCGTTTTAATATTAAAATGCCTATAATCTTTTTTACTTGGCTTTCCGTTTTTGAAAACCACACAAGCCGCAACAGGATGAGTTCCTTGAATATTTGAGTTGTCAAAACACTCTATATGTCTTGGTTCCACGCTAAGGCGTAAATCGGCTTTCATTTGTGCCATAATTCTATTGGCATGTCTATCCGGATCAACAATTTTAACTTGCTTTAATTGTTCCAAACGATAATATTTCGCATTCCGAACGGATAAATCTAAAATATGCTTTTTATCCCCTAATTGAGGTACAAATACCTTAACATCTTCACCTAAACTGATATTAAACGGCACATAGATTTCCTTTGAATTAGAATTAAAACGCTGTCGTAATTCAATAATCGCTAATTCCAATAATTCTTTATCCGATTCTTGAAGTTTTTTCTTTATTTCTAAAGTATGCGAACGTATAATGGACCCATAGGATAGTTGTAAGAAATTCACATAAGCATAACTTTCATCGCTAATAATTGAAAACACATCTACATTGCTTATTTTCGGGTTTACAACTGTAGATTTTGCCTGATAATTTTCTAATATTTCAATTTTATCTTTAATAACTTGAGCTTCCTCAAATTCCATTTTTTCGGCAAAATCTTTCATTTGCTGCTTAAATTGGGTTAACGAATCTTTGAAATTTCCTTTTAAAATTTCCCTAATAGCTTTAACATCTTCGTTGTAACCCATTGCTGTTTGCAAGCCTTCGCATGGTCCTTTACAATTACCTAAATGATATTCTAAACAGACTTTATATTTTCCTGCATCAATTTTATCTTCAGACAAATCATAAGTACAAGTTCTAAGTTTATACAAGCCTCTAATTAAATCCAATAAAGTTGAAACAGTTTTCATACTTGTATATGGACCAAAATATTCACTCCCATCTTTTATAACACGTCGTGTGGAAAACACTCTAGGAAAATGTTCGTTTTTAATGCAAATCCAAGGATAGGACTTGTCGTCCTTTAAAAGAACATTATATCTTGGTTGGTATTTTTTTATTAAGTTATTTTCGAGTAATAAAGCATCAGTTTCAGTATTTACAACAATGTGCTTTATGCTAGCAATTTTTTTTACAAGCACTTTAGTTTTCCCGTAATCGTGTTGTTTTGTAAAGTACGAGCTAACCCGTTTTTTAAGGTTTTTGGCCTTTCCTACATACAAAATAGTGCCATTAGCATCAAAATATTGATACACGCCTGGCTCGTTGGGTAAAGTTTGCAACTGTATCTCTAAGGGTGTTTCACTCATAAAAAAATTATTAATTCCACTTTAAAACATGGACTACTAGAAATTATCGTGTTTTTTTTGAAGAAAAAATGTATTTTAGTATATCACTCAAAGGTAATTCATTTAATTTTTTAAGTTCTAAATATCCCATATAAATTAAAAATGATGAAAAAAGCCCCCAATTAAAAAAAATAAGTGAGCTATTTCATTACCTTGCCTCACTTTTTAATATCTTTAAAATGGAAAAACAAGTTATAGGAAGAGTTGATAAAATAGACTTTCCAAAATTAAATTTATTTAACATCGATGCCAAAATAGACACAGGAGCATATACCTCCTCCATACACTGCTCTGAAATAATTGTTGAAGGCGAAAAATTAAAATGCACCTTTTACAGCAAAGGGCATCCAAACTTTAGTGGTAAACAAGTTGTTTTTGATAGTTACTCCAAAACCGATGTAAAAAGCAGTAATGGCTATAAAGAAAATAGATTCAAAATAAAATCGGAAGTAGTTCTTTTCGGTAAAACATATAAAATCAACCTCACTTTAAGCACAAGAGACGACATGAAGTTTCCTGTTTTAATAGGAAGGCAATTTTTAAACAAAAAATTCCTTGTTGACGTAGATTTACAAAACGTATCATTTAACAAAACCCAATCCATCTAATTTTAATACAAAAAAATGAATATTGTTATTTTATCCAGAAATTCCCATTTATACTCTACACAAAGATTGATTGAGGAAGGTCGAAAACGAAATCACAAAATAGAGGTTATAGATCCTTTAAAATGTGATATTATTATCGAAAAGGAAAAGCCTACCATTTTTTATAAGGACAGATATTTAGATTATGTTGATGCTATTATACCAAGAATTGGAGCATCGGTAACTTTTTATGGCTGTGCTGTTGTTAGGCAGTTTGAAATGATGGGGGTATTTTCTATTGTTTCCTCTGGAGCAATATTACGCTCAAGAGATAAACTGAAAAGTCTGCAACTTTTAAGCAAGGCTGGCATTGGTATGCCAAAAACAGTGTTTACTAATTACTCTAGAGATGTTGAAGAAGTCATTGAACATGTAGGAGGCGTTCCGGTAATTATAAAATTACTTGAAGGTACTCAAGGTTTAGGGGTAGTTTTAGCTGAAACAAAAAGCGCAGCAGAATCTGTTCTTGAAGCTTTTAATGGCTTAGAGGCTCGTGTCATTGTTCAGGAATTTATAAAAGAAGCTAAAGGTGCTGATTTAAGAGCTTTAGTTGTAGATGGACAAGTTGTTGGCGCGATGAAACGTCAGGGCAAAGAAGGAGAGTTTCGTTCAAATTTACATCGAGGAGGCTCGGCTGAAATTATAAAATTAAGTGATGGCGAATTAAAACTAGCTATGAATGCAGCCAAAGCATTAAAGCTTCCTGTTTGTGGTGTAGACATGTTACAATCTGCTCGTGGCCCTTTACTTTTAGAAATAAACTCAACTCCAGGACTAGAAGGTATTGAAGGTGCTACAGGAAAAAACATTGCCAAATCAATTATCACTTTTATTGAAAAAAATAAATAATGGAATACGTACATAAAGAGTATATAACCATTCTTGGAAGAAAAATTAAAGTAGGAGAAAGTTGTGAACTCAATTTTGGAGTTGCTAATCTGCATACCACTTCAAGCATCGATGTACCTGTTTTTGTAGAACGTTCTAAAAAGCCAGGTCCCGTCGTTTTATTTACTGCTGGAATTCATGGAGACGAAGTAAATGGTGTTGAAATAGTAAGACAACTTATAGCTAAAGGAATTAATAAACCAAAGTCTGGAACTATAATTTGTATGCCAATTATTAACGTATTTGGATTTATTAACTTAAAACGGGAATTCCCTGATGGTCGGGATTTGAACAGGGTTTTTCCTGGAATTAAAAAAGGATCTCTTGCCAGTCGTGTTGCTTTCGAATTGATTACCGAGATTGTAACCGAAGTAGATTTTATTTTAGACTTTCACACAGGAGGTGCAGGTCGATTTAATGCGCCTCAAATTCGTATTGTAAAAAACAATCCCGAGTTGGATAAATTAGCAACCATTTTTGGTGCTCCTTTTGTATTTTATTCTAAACATTTAAAAAAATCATTCAGAAACACATGCTTTAAATTAGGCAAAACCATGCTGTTGTTTGAAGGAGGAAAATCGTTCCATATAGACAACCATGTAACTAATTCTGCTGTAAATGGTACAAAGAGGATTTTACATCACTTAGGAATGTTACAGAACAAATTCAAAGTTACAGCTCCAAAAAAGGAAAGTCTTTTTATAACCAGTTCTAAATGGCAACGCGCTAACTATTCCGGCATGTTTAAGGCTTCTACAACCATAAACACTAAAGTAGCCGTAGGCGATATTATAGGAAACATTACAGATCCGTATGGAAAATTTAATCATTTTGTAAAAGCAAATCAGAACGGATATATTATTAATGTGAACGAAGCGCCTATTGTGTATCAAGGTGATGCTTTGTTTCATATTGCTACCAAACTGAAAAAATCGCATCATGACTAAAGCCGAATTGCGAAAAACATACAAGCTGAAACGTCAAGAATTATCTTCAGAAGCTATTGAAGATTTAAGCTTACAAATTGCCAACAGACTTTTAACTATAGATATCTGGGAGTATTCCTTTTACCATCTTTTTCTTTCTATTGTAGAACATAAAGAAATTAATACCGATTATATTTTAAACATTCTTTCTGGAAAGGATAAGAATATTGTAATTTCTAAAAGTGATTTTTCAACTGGAAATATGGTCCATTTTCTATTAACGGACAACACAGTTATTAAAAAAAACTCCTATAACATTCCTGAACCTATTGATGGTATAGAAGTTCCTAACAAAAAATTAGAAGTTATTTTTGTCCCACTTTTGGCTTTTGACAGTCAAGGACATCGTGTAGGCTATGGCAAAGGTTTTTACGATAAATTTTTATCAGAATGCCAAGCTGAAACTCTAAAAATTGGCTTGTCTTTTTTTGAATCAGAAACAAAAATTGAGGATGTGTTTGAAGGCGATATCGCTTTGGATTATTGTGTAACTCCAAAACAAGTTTACAAGTTTAATTAGTCCTTAGGAAACGCTTTCTTATTAAACAGAATAATTAGACCAAAACCTGCGCTTATAGCTACGTCGGCAATATTAAAAACAGGTTCAAAAAAGGTAAAATACTCTCCACCAAAAAACGGCAGCCATTCTGGCAAATACCCTTTCCACAAAGGAAAATATAGCATATCTACCACTTTTCCATGGAGCAAACTATCGTAGCCTCCTTCAGACGGTAAAAACGAGGCCACTTGTCCGTAACTATCATTAAACAAAATGCCGTAAAAAACAGAGTCCAATATATTCCCTAAAGCGCCAGAAAAAATGAAAATAATTGCCCAAATTAGCACTGGAGGATGATGCTTTTTAACTGCATCGTACAACCAATATCCTATTCCAAAAATAGCTACCACTCTAAAAATGGTTAAGGATAATTTCGCTGTTCTATCATTCATGAAGGAAATAAAATCGCTAAACTTGGTTCCCCAAGCCATCCCGTCGTTTTCAACGAAATAAATTTTAAACCATGAAAACACTTCCAGTTCCTCTCCTAAAGCAAAATGGGTTTTAATGTATATTTTGCTTATTTGATCTATTAATAAAATAAGGACAATGAAAAGGATGGATTTTTTTAAGCTCATATTATCAATCAAAGACGTACCTATTGATAGGTAGAAGTGGGTGCTTATTAAATAGCATTAGTTATAATTAAACAAAAATAGGCATATTATTCAGTTTTGCTTACTGTAATATTTCCATTTATTGAATTTAAATTAATTTGATGATTTCCAAGATTTAAATCTTCCTTTATTATATATCCATGTTTACTTGAAACCTCAACTATAGACCAATTTGTACTAACACTTATATTTCCTTGTAGCGTGTTTACCAATAAATCTCCATAAAAGTTTTCAGCACTTAAAGCGCCGTTTATTAGTTGGGCATCCACATACTTATAGTTTCCAGACAAATAAACTGAAGCAATATCGCTAGAAATATGAAGCTTTAAATGTTCTGGAATCACTAATTTTAGCTCAATAGAAATAAGTTTATGGGCACTCAATTTGTCGTTCATTTCAACAAACATGGGCTGAAAACCACTTGAAACATGTAGTTCCTGTCCTTTTAGTTCGGTTAACAAAACCACTTGCTCGTTATTCTCTCCTTCAACTTCAGAAAGAATGGAAATGGTTTCTGTTTTTGCTGTTTCAATTTCTATTTTAAAAATAGAATTACCCTCTATAACAAGCGTTGAAATTCCTCCAGAAGAAAAGGTTTTTATATTAGTTTTCTGTGCTTGTATGTGAAGAGTAAAAAACGCAATTATTGCGTATATGATATACTTCATATATTATAATAATTCTTCAATTAAGTTTACTTAAAAAGAAGTTATAAAAAAACGCTTCAAAATGTTGAAGCGTTTTTTTATTCTATTTAAACCAAATGGTTCTGATATTTAAATATTGAAATTCCTATCTGTATTTTTCAATCAGAAGGAAACAGACCTCTTACTGTTGCATATTTTTAGCTTCAATACTTAAAGTAGCGTGAGGAACTAATTTTAAACGTTCTTTGTTTATTAACTTTCCTGTTACTCTACAAACCCCATAAGTTTTGTTTTCAATTCTAATAAGCGCGTTTTTTAAATCGCGAATAAATTTTTCTTGTCTAATAGCTAACTGTGAGTTTGCTTCCTTACTCATAGTTTCACTTCCTTCTTCGAAAGCCTTAAAAGTTGGCGATGTATCATCGGTACCATTGTTATGGTCGTTCATGTACGCACTTTGTATAAGTTCTAAATCGTGTTGAGCTTTCTTTATTTTTTCCTGAATTAGCACTTTAAATTCTGCTAAATCCTTGTCTGGATACCTTACGTTTATTTGTTCCTCCATGTTCTTAATGTTTTTTAATAAATAATCTAGTATTAACATCGTCGAATACAACTTCTATACCATTATTTATTTGATCAATAATCTCTAATTTTTCTGTTAAAGTTTCAGCTTTAATATATGTTATATTTGTTTGCACAGCATCCACTATTTTCTCGTCTTTTTGAAGCTGTACATCTATTTTATCGGTAACTTCAAATCCAGAATCTTTACGTAAATTTTGAATACGATTAACTAGCTCGCGAGCTATTCCTTCTCTTCGTAAATCTTCGGAAATGATAACATCTAAGGCTACGGTTAATGTTCCCTCGTTAGCTACAAGCCATCCTTCTATATCTTGTGATATTATCTCTACATCTTCAAGTCCTAAAGTAATACTTTTTCCGTTAATTTCAACCTGTATTTCAGAACTTTGCTCGATTTTCTTAATATCTTCTGAAGTGAAGCCAACTATAGCATTTGCTATTAATTTCATGTCTTTACCAAATCGAGGCCCTAGCGTCTTAAAATTAGGCTTAATTTGTTTTACCAAGATATCCGAAGCATCCTCTAATAACTCAATTTCCTTAACGTTTACTTCATGTTTTATTAAATCAGCAACGGCTAAAATCTCTTCCTTTTGCTGCTTTGAGTCTATAGGAATCATGATTTTTTGTAGCGGCTGGCGTACTTTAATTTTTTCTTTAGCTCTTAATGACAAGACCAAAGAAGAAATTGTTTGTGCCGCTTCCATTTTGCGCTCTAAACTCTTGTCTACAAAACTCTCGTCATACACAGGGAAGTTTGATAAATGTATACTTTCAAAGTTTTCCTTTTTAGTAACAGAATTTAAATCCATGTACATTCTATCCATAAAGAAAGGTGCTATTGGCGCTCCTAACTTTGCAATAGTTACTAAGCAAGTGTATAAGGTTTGGTATGCCGAAATTTTATCCTTTTGGTAATCGCCCTTCCAGAAACGTCTTCTGCTTAATCGTACAAACCAGTTACTCACATAGTCTTGTGTGAAATCAGATATTGCTCGTGCTGCTCTAGTTGGTTCGTAATCTGTATAAAACGCGTCCACTTTCTGAATTAAACTATGCAATTCTGAAAGAATCCATCTATCTATTTCAGGTCTTTCGTTTAAAGGAATATCTGCTTCCGAGTAGTTAAAGTTGTCTAAGTTTGAGTATAAAGTAAAGAAAGAATAGGTATTGTACAGGGTTCCGAAGAACTTACGCTTTACTTCTTCAATTCCGTCTACATCAAACTTTAAGTTGTCCCATGGGTTTGCATTTGCAATCATATACCAACGTGTGGCATCTGCTCCATAAGTTGTTAAAGTCTCGAAAGGATCTGTGGCGTTTCCTAAACGTTTAGACATTTTTTGTCCGTTTTTATCTAAAACTAGTCCGTTAGAAACCACATTTTTATAAGCAACCGAATCGAAAACCATAGTTCCGATGGCGTGAAGTGTATAAAACCAACCTCTTGTTTGATCTACTCCTTCTGCAATAAAATCAGCAGGATAAGACTGATTACCATCAATTAATTCTTTGTTTTCAAACGGATAATGCCATTGTGCATAAGGCATAGAACCAGAATCGAACCAGACATCTATTAAGTCGGATTCACGTTTCATAGGTTTTCCTGAAGCAGAAACTAAAACAATCTCGTCTACAATATTTTTATGTAAGTCGATTTTAGCATAGTTTTCTTCGGAGTTGTTTCCAACTTCAAAATCTTCAAAAATATCCTTTGCCAAAACACCTGCTTCAACAGCTTTTGCCATTTCGGCTTTTAATTCTTCAACAGAACCAATACAGATTTCTTCTTTTCCGTCTTCTGTTCTCCAAATAGGCAATGGTATTCCCCAATAACGAGAACGTGATAAGTTCCAATCGTTAGCATTTGCTAACCAGTTTCCAAAACGACCGGTTCCTGTTGCTTTTGGTTTCCAATTGATTGTTTCGTTCAATTGGAACATTCTATCTTTAACATCAGTTACTTTAATAAACCAAGAGTCTAATGGGTAATATAAAATTGGTTTGTCTGTTCTCCAACAGTTTGGATAACTGTGCTTATATTTTTCAACCTTAAAGGCCTTATTTTCTTCTTTTAATTTAATAGCAAGCTCAACATCTACTGAACGTTCTGGTGCTTCACCATCTGCGTAGTATTCGTTTTTAACATATTTACCTGCAAACTCACCCATTTCTGGTCTGAATTTTCCTTGTAAATTTACCAATGGCACTAAGTTTCCATCTTCATCTTTCACTAACATTGGTGGCACTTCTGGTTGTGCTTGTTTTGCTACCAAGGCATCGTCTGCTCCAAAAGTTGGCGCTGTATGTACAATTCCGGTACCATCTTCGGTAGTTACGAAATCTCCTGAAATTACCCTAAAGGCATTTTCCGGATTATCATTAGGAAGTGCGTAAGGTAAAAGTTGTTCATAGGTAATTCCAACTAAATCTTTCCCTTTAAATTCTTTTACAACGTAGTACGGAATCTTCTTATCACCAGATTTATATTCTAATAATTCTGGTTTTGTTTCAACACGCTTGAATTTTCCATCAAACTGATTGTTTACTAAAGGCTTCGCTAAAACTACGTTAATTGGCTCAAAAGTATATTGATTGTAAGTTTCAACTAAAACATAATCAATTTTTGGTCCAACGGTTAAGGCTGTATTACTTGGAAGTGTCCAAGGTGTCGTCGTCCAAGCAAGGAAGTAAATTGTTCCTTCATTTTGTAAAAATTCCGGAAGTGAGTCTTCGTTTGCTTTAAATTGTGCAACTACAGTTGTATCTGTTACATCTTGGTATGTTCCTGGTTGATTCAGCTCATGCGAGCTCAATCCCGTTCCTGCTTTTGGTGAATAAGGCTGAATGGTATAACCCTTATAAAGTAGGTTTTTGTTGTAAATTTCTTTTAACAACCACCATACAGATTCCATGTATTTAGGCTCATAGGTAATGTATGGATTGTCCATATCTACCCAATATCCCATTTTTTGGGTTAGATCGTTCCACACGTCTGTATAACGCATTACTGCTTTTCTACAAGCTGCATTATAATCTTCAACAGAAATGGTTTTACCAATATCTTCTTTGGTTATACCTAGTTCTTTTTCAACACCTAGTTCTATGGGTAAACCATGCGTATCCCATCCAGCTTTACGCTTCACTTGGAATCCTTTCATGGTTTTATATCGCGGAAAAATATCTTTAATTGCTCGAGCTAAAACATGATGCACTCCTGGAAGTCCGTTTGCCGAAGGAGGTCCTTCAAAAAACACAAACGGTTTGTTGCCTTCTCTTGTGGTAACGCTTTTTTCAAATATGTTATTTTCTTCCCAATATGCGCTTATTTCATTAGCTACATTTGGCAAGTCAAGTCCTTTGTACTCAGGGAATTTTACACTCATGATATCAGTCATTCTTTTCGTCCCGCGAAAATAACGATTTTTAGGAAAATAGACATTGAAAAAACAATGAAATCCGGAATTTATATACTTAACTGATAACTAATGGTAAAAAACGGGTTAACAAACAAAAACAGAGTAAGATTATACGGGTAAATATTGATTAAAAAACTTGTATGTATCAAACAATAAATCCAACCAAATCTTCAATTTTGGAAATAAGTTGGATTTTAATAATCGTATTTTTCAATGCTATTTTATTGTATTTAGAAACAAAAATGGTAGAAAAACCTAATTTTTCGGCTTCCAAAATACGTTGTTCCACTCTTTGAACCGGACGTATTTCTCCTGACAGGCCAACTTCTGCGGCAAAGCAGAAATCTTTTTGAAGGGCTTCGTCTTCATTTGAAGATAAGATGGCTGCAACTACCGCTAAATCGATTGCGGGGTCGTCAACCGTAATTCCTCCTGTGATATTTAAAAACACGTCTTTTGCACCCAATCTAAATCCAGCACGTTTTTCTAAAACAGCCAATAGCATGTTTAATCGTTTGGCATTAAATCCGGTTGCAGAGCGTTGTGGCGTACCGTAAACTGCCGTACTTACCAAGGCTTGAACCTCTATCATTAAGGGACGCATGCCTTCAAGAGTGGCAGCTACGGCATTTCCTGAAAGTTCGTCATCCTTTTTGGAGATTAAAATTTCACTCGGATTGGACACTTCTCGCAAACCAGAACCCTGCATTTCATAAATTCCTAGTTCGTTGGTTGAACCAAAGCGATTTTTGTTTGCTCGAAGAATTCTAAACACGTGATTTCTATCGCCTTCAAACTGCAAAACTGTATCGACCATGTGTTCCAAAATTTTTGGTCCAGCAATATTCCCGTCTTTGGTAATGTGACCAATTAAAACCACGGGGGTAGCTGTTTCTTTTGCGAATTTTATCAACTCCGTAGTACATTCCTTTATTTGGGAAATACTTCCCGAGGACGATTCTATATACTCGCTATGTAGGGTTTGAATTGAGTCGATAACTACGATATCTGGCTCTAAAGCCTCAATCTGTTTGAAAATATTTTGAGTTTTTGTTTCGGTTAATATGTAGCAATTGCTGCTATTGGGATTGATACGTTCAGCACGCATTTTTATTTGCTGCTGACTTTCCTCACCCGAAACGTAAAGCGTTTTGTAAGGAAGCTTTAAGGCTATTTGAAGCAACAAAGTACTTTTTCCTATTCCTGGCTCACCCCCTAATAAAATTAAAGATCCAGGAACAATACCGCCACCAAGTACGCGATTGAACTCCTGGTCGCTAGTTATCATTCTAGCTTCTTGAGAGGTATCAATTTCGTTAATTAACAATGGTTTTGAAGCGCGTTTTACAATTGAAGTAGGTGTTTTCCAGTCGCTTTTTTCGGCTTTTTGAATTACTTCTTCTGTAATGGTATTCCACTCTTTACAAGCTGTACATTGTCCTTGCCATTTTGAATATTGTGAACCACAATTTTGACAAAAAAAGGTTGTTTTTACTTTAGCCATATTTATTCCCCTTGAAAATGGAAAGTGTTTAAGTGTAATTCTTGTTTTACCAAATAACGCAACAAATTAATAGTTGAAATCTGCCTTGATTTCACTTGCTTTTTCTAAAACCAAATCTTTAGTAATTCCACCTATTTCTTCTAAAACATAAGCCGACTGATAGGTTTTCATTGCCTTTTTGGCCTCTCCAGTTTCTTCATAAAACCTTGCTAAATAATAACTTCCCAACATAGTATTTGGATAGTGTTTCCTAGCCAATTTCCCTAAACTCTCATAATATTCGAAATTCTCTGTTTTTTCTATAGCGGCCTGAATTGCTTTGAAATCGTTTAATAGAATTTGCTTATCAATGCCAAATAGTTCATGGATGGTTTGATATTTTTCTTCTAAATAAGCCACGGGAGACGAATCTAATTTTAAAATAGTGTCTCGATATTCTTGTTTACTAATAGGTTGATACACAAGAAATATTTTTCGTAATGCATCTGGAATGGCATACGCTGGCAAAGAATAATGAGAAGGTTCTTCAAGTTTATTAAAATTGTAAAGTACATTCTTATTATCTACCCCTTTAATTGCTGTATTTAAAGCTTCTGAGTTTGCTTTAATAGCTGCTATATCATTTTCTGAAATAGCTAAATAATAAAACACCTTTGTTTGGAATTTACTTAATCTTTCAGGGATATAGCTCACCATATTCGGAGCTAAATCTGGGCTTATGGCAACATAGGCTCGAAATAGCGGATCAGGTTTTAACAAGAAATAATTTATAAAATTCGCAGTTTCTCCATGGCCAATAGCCACCCTAAACTTTTCCGTTCTATATGTTTTATCTAAGTACGGAAGCAGTTCCATTCCAATGAACTCAAAAAATGCAGCTCCTGTTTCAATAGGCAAAGAGTTTTGTTCTGAATAAGATACATCTGCCTCCCTACTATCAATTTGATTAACCCCAACTACTATAGCGTCTGGCATATCTTCCCAATAAGCATAAAAGTCCGTGTTTCCTGCAACAGCCTCGAACATGTAATCGCCATCAAAAACCAAAATTACAGGATATTTTTTATCCTGGTGAGCATCGTAACCTCTAGGCAGTTGAATCTTCACTTGGCGAGTCTCCCCTAATTTTGAAGAATTAAAAGGTTCGTAAATTACTTGTGCTTTTACAAACTGTACACAAGCAAGAAAAACTAATAAGTAAATGTGTTTTTTCATTTTTTACATGGTTAAGGGTGCCATGCAAGGTAATAAAATACCAATAAGATTTAAAATAATAGCAATTTAAACTTATTCTTACTTTTTGAAGATACCCAATTCTTTATTCTTATTTAAAACAGGCAATAAAATTAAAGAAAGTCCGCCAGCCAAAACAAGAAGCAAGGTTTGCGAAGCCCACACAATCCAACCAAAAGCCATGCTTGGCGATTCTGGGATAGCAAAAAGAGAAAAGGCAGCGTATACCGCTATAGGGTACGAACCTATACCTCCATTGGTAGCAGCAATGCTAAAAGTAGCAGAAATAAACCCTATTAAAACAGCTCCGAAAGAAATGCCATGTAATTCAGTTAATGAAAAAGTAGTTAAATAAAACATGGCAATATACATGCTCCAAATAAAAAGCGTATGCGCAATAAATGCCCATTTCTTCTTCATTTTAAAAATACTTAAAACACCTTCTAAAAGTCCTAGAAGGAACTTTTTAATTTTTAAAGCAAAAGACGTTTTACTGATTTTAATATACTTATACCCTACAAAGGCAAAAAGCGCCAAAATAACAAGACCTACTATAATGACTAAGGGGTTGAATTTTTGAACAAAAAACTGATAAATAAAATCGAATTGGATAAAAAGTGTTATTCCAATAATTCCAAGCATCACAATTAAATCGGCCACGCGTTCTGACACGATGGTTCCAAAACCTTTTTCAAACGGAACACCTTCATAAGTTGTTAAAATAGATGCTCTAGCCACTTCTCCTGCTCTTGGAATGGTGTAATTTATTAAATAAGCAGAAAAAACAGCCATAACGCTATTGCCAAAAGAAATTTTGTAACCTAAAGGCTCTAATTGAAAGCGCCACCTGTAGGCTCTAGATAAATGGCTTAACAAACCACAAAGCACCCCTAAAAATATCCAAGCATAATTGGCATTTTTAACGTATTCAAATAGTTCACTAAGGGGTACTTTGGATAAAGAATAACCTATTAAAAAAACTCCCAAAAAAATTGGGAGTAAGAGTTTTAGGTATTTCTTTAATGTTTTATTCAACTTATATCAGTCTGTTGGTGGCTTCATCAGGAAACACCAAAGCAGGTTTAAATACTTTAGCTTCTTCGAAATCCATAAACGCGTAGGTCATTAAGATTAGCGTATCACCAACGGCCACTTTTCTAGCGGCAGCACCATTCAGTGTGATTTCACCACTGTTTCTTGGACCAGGAATAACGTATGTTTCTAAACGCTCTCCATTGTCGTTATTTACAATCTGAACTTTTTCACCTTGAATAATATTGGCAGCATCCATTAAATCCTCATCGATAGTAATACTACCAATGTAATTTAATTCTGCACCTGTGCATTTTACTCTGTGAATTTTAGATTTTACAACTTGTACTTGCATGTGGCAAAGATAATTAATTAAGTGCTATATTGTCTATTAAGCGAATATCGTCTGCATAAACAGCAACAAACGCACGATATGATTTGTTTTTATTTTTTCTTTTAACGGCTTTCAAGGTTTCTGCATCTGCAATAATAAAGTATTCCAAAGTTAAATACTTGTGCTTAGCAAATTCATTTTCAACCCATTCCGTAACACTCTTAGCACTTTTTGTGCCAAATTTAATTTTAGCAGCTTTTAATGTTTTATAAATAAACGGGGCAGCATCTTTATAATCTTCCTTTAAACGCACATTTCTAGAACTCATGGCTAGACCATTTGCTTCTCTATAAATATCGCATCCAACAATTTGAACAGGAATATTATGTTTTTCAACTAGCTTTTTTATGATCATTAATTGCTGATAGTCCTTTTCTCCAAAGTAAGCCATATCTGGCGTAACAATTTCGAACAAACGTTTAACTATGGTTCCAACACCGTCAAAATGTCCTGCTCTAAATCTACCTTCCATTTCAAACTCCAATCCGTCGAAATTGAAAACTTGTGCTACAGCATTTCCATCATAAATATCATCTACGGTTGGGGCATAAACAAGAATATCTTTAGAAATGCTTTCCAATAATGCCACATCCTTCTCTAAAGTTCTTGGATATTTTTTAAGATCATCCTTATTATCAAACTGTGTAGGATTAACAAAAATACTAACTACTACTACCTGATTATCCCTTAAAGCTTCTTTCACCAAAAACAAATGTCCTTCGTGTAGTGCTCCCATGGTTGGGACAAAGCCAACAGACAAATCTTGTGTTTTAATTTGCTGAATGGCATTTTGAATTTGGGTCTTTTCTGAAAAAATCTTCACCTTATAAATTATTAACGGGTGCAAACTTAATATTTTACAGCGAATCTGCATAAATTTTTGTATTTTTGCATGATTTTATTTTGAATTACCCAAAAGAGTTAGATTTATGAAAGATAAGAGGATATTATACGTATCATCTGAAGTTGTACCCTATTTACCAGAAACCGAAATTTCTTCAATGTCCTTTGAGGCGCCTAGAATGGTGAACCAACAAGGTGGGCAAATAAGGATTTTTATGCCAAGATACGGGAATATTAATGAAAGAAGACACCAATTGCATGAGGTAATCAGACTCTCAGGAATTAATTTGGTTATTAACGATTTAGACATGCCTTTAATTATTAAGGTGGCGTCTATTCCAAAGGAACGTATTCAGGTTTATTTTATTGACAACGACGAATATTTTAAAAGAAAGGCCACTTTAACCGATGAGGATGGTGATCTTTTTCCAGATAACGACGAAAGAGCTATTTTCTTTGCGAAAGGCGTGATAGAAACCGTTAAAAAATTGAATTGGGCTCCAGATGTTATTCATGTACATGGTTGGTTGGCATCATTATTGCCGGTTTATCTAAAACAGTTTTATAAAGACGAACCTTTATTTAACGAAAGCAAGATAGTTACATCTATTTACAGTCAAAGTTTTGATGGCACGTTAAACAAAGATTTAATTAACAAAGTTAAGTTTGATAATATCGAAGATGCCTTTGTTAAAGATTTAAAAGAGCCAACATATAGCAACTTAATGAAAATTGCAATCGATCATTCAGATGCGTTAATTGTAGGTTCGGAAGAAATTCCAGAAGAATTAATAAAACATTTAAAAGATTCTAAAAAGCCTGTACTAGACTACAAACCAAAAGATGAGTTTGCAGAAGCTTATACAGACTTTTACAACACGAAAGTTTTAGGTTAGACCCAATTATTCGATATTATATTTTATGAAAAAAGTCATTAAAGTTTCAAAATTTATTAGCATTTTATCTCTCATCGGGATTGCTTTTATTGCTTGCGATAACGATTATAGTTCCTTAGAAAGCGACATTCAAGGATCAGAGAATTTTGAAACCAATAGCGATAAATTTGCTGTAGTTGCTTATAATAAAAGAGTAAAACCTTTACAGAGCAACAACTACCCTTCAAACTTTTTAGGTATTTATTCAGACCCTATTTATGGTAATACAACGCATGAAATTTTAACTCAAATAGTACCTGGTAGTGGATATTACAACCCAGATTTTGGCACCAATCCAGAGTTTGCCGATGCGTATTTAACCATTCCTTATTACTCAACTAAAATTGGGTCTTCAGGAGATGAGTCGGAATATAAATTGGATTCTGTTTATGGAAAAAACAATCCTATAAAATTAACTATATATAGATCTAAGTATTTCCTTAGAGATTATAACGCCGCAACTGAGGACACTGATCCACAGTTGTATTATTCTAATAATAGCGAGTTTGGAGCAGATAGCAATTTAGGCGATACTTTATATCATAATCCAGCTTTTGTACCTAGTGAGCTTGAACACATCCTTTACGAACAAGATGAAGACGGAGAATATACTGTGGAAACCAATAGAATTGCTCCAAGTTTACACGTCAGACTTTCAAATCCTGGAGGTTCCTTCTGGAAAAACTTATTATTAGACAAGCAAGGAAGTCCTGTTCTTAGTAACGCTAATAACTTTAAAGATTATTTTAGAGGCTTATATTTTAAAATAGAACCTCAAGACGGGAGTAACGTTGGAAGTGCTTTTATGCTAAACTTTAATAGTTCTGCAGCAAACCTAACGGTGTATTATAACAAAATCGTAGATGGAGCTCTAGTTAGAAACAACAAATTTGTAATGAACTTTAAAGCTAACAGAGCTAGCACCACGTCATTAGATCCTATAGCTGTTTCATTATTAAACAATGCTAATGATAATGCCGACTTGGTAAATGGCGACCAATCTCTTTATTTAAAAGGTGGTGAAGGTGCAGTAGCAGTTGTAGAGTTATTTAAAGACCCAATTGTTTTAGAAGAATTCAACTTACTTTATAAAGATGCTAATGGAAAACCTAGCCGATTAATTAACGAGGCTAATTTGGTTTTTTATGTTGACCAGAATCAAACCAATAACATAAAAGAACAACAACCAAACCGAGTAATACTTTACGATTTAAAAAACAATATTCCTATTGTAGATTATTTTTACGATACCACTACAAACACAACGAACCCGATGAGTTCTAAACAAAACTTCTCATCTCCTTTAGAAAGAGATGCTACTGGAAAAGGTGTTAGGTATAAAATAAAAATGACTGAACATTTAAATAGCATTCTATTAAGAGATTCAACTAATTTCAAGTTAGGGTTGTATCTTACAAATAATATTAATGAGATAAATAATTCTTATATTTTAAATGATAATACCTTAGAAGGTATTCCTGTTGGAACCGCATTATCTCCAAAAGGAACTGTTTTGCATGGTAGCAATTTAAATGTCCCTGAAAACAAAAGAGTTCAATTAGAAATTTATTACACTCAACCAGATAATTAATAAACTATGTGTGGAATTGTAGGATATATTGGCCAAAGAGAGGCCTTCCCAATCATTATTGAAGGTTTAAGAAGACTAGAATATCGTGGATATGATAGCGCAGGAGTTGCTTTATTTGACGGAAACGATCTAAATGTTTGCAAGACCAAAGGCAAAGTTGCCGATCTTGAAGCTAAGGTTGGTACTAGCATGTCATCTAAAGGAAATATTGGAATTGGGCATACACGTTGGGCAACACATGGTGTACCAAACGATGTTAATGCACATCCGCACTACTCTAACTCGGGTGATTTAGTAATTATCCATAACGGGATTATTGAAAATTACGAATCTCTTAGAACCGAGTTAACCACCAGAGGTTATACCTTCCAATCAGATACAGACACAGAAGTTCTTATAAATTTAATTGAAGACGTTAAAACTAAAGGAAACCTTAAGTTAGGTAAAGCTGTTCAAGTAGCCTTAAACCAAGTAATTGGTGCTTATGCGATAGCTGTTTTCGATAAAACCAAACCAGACGAAATTGTCATTGCCCGATTAGGTAGCCCATTAGCCGTTGGTGTTGGAGAAAATGAATTCTTTATTGCAAGTGATGCCTCACCGTTTTTAGAATACACTAAAAATGCCATTTATTTAGAAGATGAAGAAATGGCCATTATTAGACTTAAAAAGGGCATAAAAATTAGAAAAATAAAAGACGATTCAATTGTAGAACCATACATTCAGGAACTACAAATGAATTTGGAACAGATAGAAAAAGGTGGTTACGACCATTTTATGCTTAAAGAAATTTATGAGCAACCTAACGCTATAAAAGATACTTACCGAGGAAGACTTCTTGTTCAGGATGGTCTTATTAGAATGGCGGGTATTGACGATAATATCGAAAAGTTTTTAAACGCTAATCGCATTATAGTGGTTGCTTGTGGTACTTCTTGGCATGCAGGATTGGTAGCCGAGTATATTTTTGAAGACATTGCAAGAATTCCTGTAGAAGTAGAATACGCTTCAGAATTCCGATATAGAAACCCAGTTATTACCAATAAAGATGTGGTGATTGCTATTTCACAGTCTGGTGAAACAGCTGATACTTTAGCAGCTATAAAATTAGCAAAAGCCAATGGTGCCTTTGTATTTGGAGTTTGTAATGTTGTTGGTTCGTCTATTGCTAGAGAAACTCATGCTGGTGCCTACACACATGCAGGGCCTGAGATTGGTGTAGCATCTACCAAAGCATTTACTACACAAATAACTGTTTTAACCCTAATAGCTTTAAAATTAGCCAAATTAAAAGGTGAACTTTCAGCTCCAGAATTCAGATCTCATTTACAAGAATTAGAACTAATTCCTGAGAAAGTACAAAAAGCTTTAGAATCTGAAGACCATATTAAAATGATTGCCAACAAATACAAAGAAGCTAAAAACTGTTTGTATTTAGGTAGAGGATATAACTTCCCAGTAGCCTTAGAAGGCGCTCTTAAATTAAAGGAAATCTCCTATATTCATGCCGAAGGCTATCCAGCTGCCGAAATGAAGCACGGGCCAATTGCTTTGATTGACGAAAATATGCCTGTCATTGTTATTGCCCCTAAAAAAGGACACTACGAGAAAATAGTGAGCAATATTGAGGAAATAAAAGCTAGAAAAGGAAAAATTATTGCTATTGTAACTGAAGGAGACACGGATGTTAGAAGATTAGCAGATTACGTCATTGAAATTCCGGAAACATTAGAGTCTTTATCCCCTTTATTAACTACTATACCATTGCAGTTACTATCCTATCACATTGCTGTGTTATTGGATAAGAATGTGGATCAGCCTAGAAATCTAGCTAAATCTGTAACTGTAGAATAAGCGTTAGAAATAACTCAATATAAGAAAATGGAAGGCCTAAAACCTTCCATTTTTTATTTGTTTCAACCTAGATTTTACACATTTAAATAACTATTCTCAAGCCATAAATGATGTTAAAAAAAACCAAAAGTTAAAAAATATTTCCTTCAATTCGTAGTCATTTAAGTAATATTAGCCTAGCAAAAACAACTTTGATATAAATTTTAATTTTATAAAAATGCCCCTATCACACCTGTTTACCTTACATTCAAAATATTCAAAAATTAAGGATGATTTTGTTAAAAATGCTATGCACGCATACATTTCCTCAATATTTTCTTAAAGTTTTCATAATATTATTTATATTGCCTACTAATAAATAACTAAATCAATTAATAATTAACTAAAACTATAAAATGAAATCAATCCTTTCACTTTTATTGTTGTTTTTTTGTGGATTAACCTATTCACAAACAACAATTTCAGGAACTGTTACTGACGATAACAGTCAACCAATTCCTGGAGCCAACGTTATTATTTTAGGAACATCGACCGGTACCGTTACCGATTTCGATGGAAACTACGTATTAACAGCAAATCAGGAGCTTCCTTTTACTCTACAAGTAAGTAGCGTAGGGTTTAGCACCGCCAACCAAACGATTACATCTAACAATCAAACTGTTAATTTTGAATTGAAAGAAGGAACCTCATTGGACGAAGTAGTTATCTCTGCTTCAAGAACTCCAGAGAGAATCTTCGAATCGCCAGTAACCGTAGAGCGTTTTGGTTTAAAAGAGCTTAAAAGCACTGCATCTGCCGATTTTTACAATGGTTTAGAAAATTTAAAAGGTGTAGATATTAACACCAATAGTTTAACATTTAACTCAATAAATACAAGAGGTTTTGCCTCTTTCGCCAACACACGTTTTATGCAATTGGTTGATGGGATGGATAACTCTACTCCTGCTTTAAACTTCCCAATAGGAAACTTGGTAGGGATGATTGAAACGGATGTACAAAGTGTTGAGTTACTTCCTGGAGCGGCTTCAGCATTATACGGAGCAAACGCCTTTAACGGGATTCTTTTTATGACAAGTAAAAACCCTTTCGATGTTCAAGGTATTAGCGGATATTACAAACGCGGAATTACTTCTCAAGATGCTGCTGGAGACAACACTTATAGAGATCTTGGTCTTAGATTAGCTCATAAATTCAGTGATAAATTTGCAGCTAAAGTTAACTTTGGATGGTTAAAAGGAACCGATTGGTATGCTACAAACTACCAAGGAAAGCCTGGAACTGGAAATAGTAGAGCAAGTATCAACTACGATGGGTACAACGTATATGGTGATGAGGTTGCTACAAACATACGTGCTGCTTCTGGTGGACTAGGTATTATTCCAGATGTGGTTGTAAGTAGAACAGGATATGAAGAAAGAGATTTAACAGATTACAATGCAGAAAGCATAAAAGCTGACTGGGGATTATACTACCGTCCATGGGCAAACGATTTTGAAGTAGCTTATGTAGGTAAAGTTGGTACAGGATCTACTATTTATCAAGGATCGAACCGTTATAACATTGAAAACTTCTTTCAAGAACAACATAAATTAGAGTTAAAAAATGACAATTTCTTTTTAAGAGGTTATATCGTTGCTGATAAAGCGGGTGATTCTTATGATATGACTGTTACTGGAATTCAAATTAACAGAGCTTGGAAAAGTGACCAACAGTGGTTTCAAGAATACATTCAAACCTTTGCTGGAGCAACTTTAGGAGGTGCCACAGAAGATGAGGCACACGCTTTAGCGAGACAAGTTGCAGAAACTGGTAGATTTGAACCAGGATCACCACAATTTCTAGCTGCTAAAAACAAAAGTATCAACGACCCACAATTGGTAACGGGATCTAAATTCCAAGATGCTTCTAAATATTACCATGCTGATGCTAACTATAACTTCAGTCACCTTTGGGATGTTGTAGAAGTTCAAGCAGGTGGATCATACAGACGTTACGATTTAAACTCATCTGGAACTATCTACACTGATTTTGACGGATCAATTCCTTATTCTGAATTTGGAATTTATACACAATTACAAAAACAATTTGACCTAAGCGAAGGCTTAGAATTGAAATTAACAGGTTCTGCACGTTACGATAAATCAGAATTTTATGATGGTTTCGTATCTCCAAGAATTTCAGCTGGTTTAACAGTTAACAGAAACCACAATATTAGAGCTTCAGTTCAAACTGGATTTAGAAACCCAACCACTCAAGATTTATTTATAGGACTTGATGCTGGACCATACGTATTAGTTGGTTCTGCTCCTGATAACTTAGATAGATATACTAGAGACTATAGTATTAGTGCTGCAGGTCAAATAGGTTTCGGACAGCCAGCAACTATCACCCAAACAGGTGGAGCTGCTTATAGCAACTCATACTCACGTAAATCTGTTGAAAAATTTGCTGCATCTTCTAATCCTGCCGATTTAGTTGTTGGAAATCCAGATATTGTTCAACCAGAACAAGTAACCTCTATGGAAGTTGGATATAGAGGAAAATTAGACATAGTAACTGTTGATTTAAGTGTGTACTACAACAAATACAAAGACTTCATTGCTAATGAATACGTTGTTGCTCCTTTATACGGAGTAGCTGGTGACAATGGCTTATCACTTGGAGCTTTAGCTAATGGCGATTACCAAGTTTATCAAGCATATACTAACTCGGATGTAGCTGTACAATCATTTGGTGCTGCTATTGGACTAGGATTGAAAGTTTTTAATGGCTTCGACTTAGATGGTAGTTATACTTATGCTAAAGAAGATTTTGATCAAGATACAAATCCTGATTTCAGAACTGGATTTAACACGCCTGAGCACAAAGTAAAAGTTTCATTTGGACATACAGAATTAGTTAAAAACCTAGGATTTAACGTAGCTTGGAAATGGAGTGATAATTACACTTGGCAAGCTTCATTCGGAGACGGTGAAATTCCTGCTTTCCACTCTATGGATGCACAAATTAACTATACCATTCCAAAACTTAAATCGGTATTTAAAGTAGGGGCTTCTAATGTTTTAGGTGAAGAATACTTTACTGCTATTGGTACCGGTAACATTGGATCTATTTATTACGTATCATGGACAATTAACAACTTATAAAAACATGAAAAAATATCATATGAAAACAAAATATATCTGGTTACTTGCTGTGCTTATGGGCTTTACAGCATGTAACAACGACGATGATTCGTCCTCAACAGCAGACCAAAACTTACCAAGCCTAGTTGGAGGAGAAGTTGATTTCTCTAACTATGTTGCAGTAGGAGCATCTTTTTCTGCAGGATATACGGACAACGCCCTATTTATTGCTGGACAAGAAAATTCGTTCCCAAACATTCTAGCAAAGAAATTTGAATTGTTAGGTGGAGGAAGTTTTAACCAACCTTTAATGAACGATAATATTGGAGGTTTTGTGATGGGATCGACTGTAGTTGTTAATCCTAGATTATATTTTAATGGTTCTGGACCTGCTCAACTTCCAGCCACACCAACTACACAAATTACAGATCATTTAACAGGATCTTTTAACAACTATGGTATTCCAGGTTTAAAAAGTTTCCATTTAAATTACCCAGGATATGGTGTTGCAAACCCTTATTTCGGACGTATGGCTTCAAGTGCTGGTGCAACTGTTTTAGCCGATGCTGTGGCTCAAAACCCAACCTTCTTTACATTATCTGAAATAGGAGGTAACGACGTTTTAGCGTATGCTCTTTCTGGTGGAACTGGGGTTGACCAAACTGGTAATTTTGACCCTACAACTTATGGCGGATCTGATATTACAGACCCGAACGTATTTGCTGCATCATTCTCTGCAACAGTAGACGCTTTAGTAGGACCAACAGAACCTAAAGCTAAAGGTGTGGTAGCAAATGTACCATACATTACTAGTTTAGCACATTTTACTACGGTTCCACATAACCCGCTAGATCCTACAAATCCAAGTTTTGGACCTCAAATTCCAATGCTAAATTCTATTTTTGGAGCTTTAAATCAAATTTATGACGCTTTAGGAGAACCTAATCGTAAAATTGTTTTCTCTGAAACAGAAGCAAGCGCAGTAGTTGTTAAAGATGAATACTTAACAGATATATCCGCTCAAATTAAAGCTGCTTTAATGGCAAGTCCTACCTTTCCAGATTTTATTGGACAATTTGGATTACCTCCTGCAGCAGCTCCTTTAGTTGCTAATTTATTAGGAGACACTTATGGTCAAACAAGACAAGCAACAGAAGCTGATTTATTTGTATTACCAAGCAGCAATGTTATAGGTACTGTTAATATGGCTAATGTTGGTGTTTTAATGGGTCAAGGTATCCCACAACAATTAGCAGGACAATTCTCTATAGAAGGAATTACTCATCCATTAGAAGATAAATGGGTGTTATTACCACAAGAACAAACAGCTATTAAAAACGCAACAGATGCTTACAACACAACTATTGAAGCTGTTGCTAGTGCCAACGGACTTGCTTTAGTTGATTTTAAAAGTATTTTAATTCAAGCAGCTACTACAGGTTACCATTCAGGAAACTATATCTTAACTACAGATTTAGTAACAGGTGGTCTAGCTAGTTTAGATGGTGTACATTTAACTGCTAGAGGTTATGCTATTATGGCTAACGAAATGATGAAAGCTATAGATGCCACATACGGATCTAACTTTGAAGCTTCAGGAAATTTTGTTAATCCAGGAAGCTATCCTACAAACTACCCTCCTAGCTTACAATAATATAAGTAATTAAGTTTTTAAAAACGCCTTCAATCCCTATTCTGGATGGAAGGCGTTTTTTGTATATAAAAAAGGCAAAAAAATAGCTGTGGTTTTTAAATTAAAACTCCTATATTTGCAGCGCGAAAAAACGCTTATATCCAACCAGATATAATCTGCGATTTTTCATATGAAACATATAGGAAATAAATAAACATAATAGTAATGTCAAAAGTTACAGGTAAAGTTGCACAAGTAGTAGGTCCGGTTATCGATGTAGAATTCGGTGCTGGCACTGAACTTCCAAAGATTTACGATTCATTAGAAATTAGAAGAACTGATGGTTCTGTTTTAGTATTAGAGGTACAATCCCACATTGGAGAAGACACCGTACGTACTATTGCTATGGACTCATCTGACGGTTTAAGCCGAGGTACAGAGGTTCACGCTACTGGAGCGCCAATACAAATGCCAATAGGCGAAGATGTATATGGTCGTTTATTTAATGTTATTGGTGATGCCATTGATGGTCTTGGAAACTTACCTAAAGCTGGTGAAGCAGGTTTACCAATTCACAGACAAGCACCTAAATTTGAAGACTTATCAACTTCAACAGAAGTTTTATTTACTGGTATTAAAGTAATCGATTTAATTGAGCCTTATGCAAAAGGAGGTAAAATTGGATTATTTGGTGGTGCTGGTGTAGGTAAAACTGTATTAATTCAGGAGTTGATTAACAATATTGCTAAAGGTCACGGTGGTCTTTCAGTTTTCGCAGGAGTTGGTGAAAGAACTCGTGAAGGAAACGATTTACTACGTGAGATGTTAGAATCAGGAATTATCCGTTACGGTGATGATTTCATGAAGTCTATGGAAGAAGGCGGATGGGATTTATCTAAAGTTGATAAATCACTTATGAAAGATTCTAAAGCAACTTTCGTATTCGGACAAATGAACGAACCTCCTGGAGCACGTGCACGTGTTGCCCTATCTGGATTAACTATTGCTGAGTATTTCCGTGATGGTGCTGGAGAAGGACAAGGAAAAGACGTACTTTTCTTCGTAGATAATATTTTCCGTTTTACTCAAGCTGGTTCTGAGGTATCCGCATTATTAGGTCGTATGCCTTCTGCGGTAGGTTACCAACCAACCTTAGCTACTGAAATGGGTGCGATGCAAGAGCGTATTACATCAACAAAAAGAGGATCTATTACATCTGTACAAGCGGTTTACGTACCTGCAGATGATTTAACTGACCCGGCTCCTGCAACTACGTTTGCCCACTTAGATGCTACAACCGTATTATCTCGTAAAATTGCAGAGTTAGGTATTTATCCTGCGGTAGATCCATTAGATTCTACTTCAAGAATTTTAACAGCTGAGATTTTAGGTGATGAGCACTATGCTTGTGCACAAAGAGTAAAAGAGTTATTACAACGTTATAAAGAATTACAAGATATTATTGCCATTCTTGGAATGGAAGAATTATCTGAAGAAGATAAAATGGCTGTTGGTAGAGCAAGACGTGTACAACGTTTCTTATCTCAACCATTCCACGTAGCAGAACAATTTACTGGTATCCCAGGAGTTTTAGTTGACATTAAAGAAACTATTAAAGGATTTAACATGATTATGGATGGTAAATTAGATCACCTTCCAGAAGCAGCGTTTAACCTTAAAGGTTCTATTGAAGAAGCTATTGAAGCTGGAGAGAAAATGCTTGCAGAAGCATAACAACGTTTCGAGTTTCACATTGAAACTTATAACTTATAACTAAAAGAATATGTTTTTAGAAATTGTATCACCAGAAGCCACCTTATTTAGTAACGAAGTTGATTCGGTTGTTGTTCCTGGAATAAATGGCGAGTTTGAAATGCTAAAAAATCACGCGCCTGTTGTTTCTCTTTTAGAAAAAGGTACTATCAGAATTCATACACATACACAAAGTCATTTAGTGTTTGATGAATTGCCTGCAGAAATAGTTCCTCATAGAGACAACGATAAATTGTTGGTTTTAAACATCGAATCGGGAACTATAGAAATGAAAGATAATAAAGTAATTATCTTAGTTGAATAGCTTTTCTAAAACATTCAAGATTTCATAAATAAAAAAGAGACTGTCTAAAAAGGCAGTCTCTTTTGTTTTATAAGATGTTTACTTTAATCTTTTTCCAAAGTTTCAATAGCAACCAAGCAAAAATACAAGCCGCACCAGTCAGCATTAAGGCTTGGGTATATTCGCCATAAATAAAGTAACCAGTAGCAAACATAACACTGTAAATTAAAGCCGAACCTACCAACATAGCTAGTATACCCGAAGGTACGCTCCAACCCTCTTTATTGTCCTCTAATTCCTCGTTATCCTCACGAGCTTCCTTGACAATCTTTTCCCATCCTGGACCACCTGGTTGAATTTTCTTATAGAAATTACGTAAAACACCGGCACTTTCTGCTTGCGTTAAAAAAGTAACTGCTAACCAAGCTATGGTAGTTACTAACACCACCGTTGGAAATTTTGCCCAAGCAGGAAGCAGTCCTTCCCCCCCAAAAAAGTATGTCCCCAATTCAGTAAAGTTTAATAAGATAGAAACCACTCCTGATACAAACATGGCTGATATTTCACTCCAAGCATTAATACGCCACCA
>NZ_DATGNR010000027.1:0-74401 GCF_035306605.1 Xanthomarina sp.
TTAAAAAGAAAATTGAAATCACAGATGAGTAATTTCGTTTGAGTTATCTATCCAATATTTCGATAAATGAATCGAAAATTAAGTAGAATTTAGCACCTTCATAGTATAGAACTAAGGGTTGCTAAGGCTTCAGCGGGTCTATTCCCTCCACCTTTCTTGATAACATTTCAGTAAGTTTTTGAACTTTGTGAGCACAAATATTGCGTTAGAAAAAGTTATAATCCAAATTTTATGCTAAAAAAAATAAAAACAATTTGCATTCGATTTAATTTTTCTACATTTGCAATTCAATATAAAGAGGAAAAATTTGTCTGATTGCAACCTCTTCAAACGATGGGATTTAAAAAAAAAAAAATCTCAATCAAGTTTGGAATTAAATGCTAAAGCAGTAACACTCTACTCCTCTAGCAGCTCGCAATCAAACGACTTTTTCGTATTTTAACAGTTTAAAAAACAAGTAATTATGCCTTATTTATTTACTTCTGAAAGTGTTTCAGAAGGACATCCAGATAAAATAGCAGACCAAATTAGCGACGCTCTAATAGACCATTTTTTAGCTTTCGACAAAGATGCAAAGGTAGCCTGCGAAACATTAGTTACTACAGGACAAGTTGTATTAGCTGGGGAAGTTAAATCGAACACCTATTTAGATGTTCAGAAAATTGCAAGAGATACCATAAACAAAATTGGCTACACAAAAAGCGCCTATATGTTTGATGGAAATTCTTGTGGGGTTTTTTCTGCCATTCATGAGCAATCCGAAGATATTAATCGCGGTGTAGACAAAGCAAATAAAGAAGAACAAGGTGCAGGAGACCAAGGAATGATGTTTGGTTACGCCACTAATGAAACAGAAAACTACATGCCTTTGGCTTTAGATCTGTCTCATAAAATTATGATTGAACTTGCTGCTTTACGAAGAGAAAACAAGGACATTACCTATTTACGCCCAGACTCAAAAAGTCAGGTAACAATAGAATATAGCGATGACAATGTACCGCAACGTATAGAAGCCATTGTTATTTCTACACAGCACGATGATTTTATAAAACCAAAGTCAAATTCTAAAAAAGATATAACTGCTGCTGACGATGCTATGTTAGCAAAAATTAGAAAAGATATTGTAGAGATTTTAATTCCAAGAGTTATCGCCTCATTACCTGAAAACATACAGGAGTTATTTACAGACAATATTAAATATCACATCAATCCAACAGGGAAATTTGTTATTGGTGGTCCACATGGAGATACCGGACTAACTGGTAGAAAAATTATTGTAGACACTTATGGTGGAAAAGGTGCACATGGTGGAGGTGCTTTCTCAGGAAAAGACCCGAGTAAAGTAGATAGAAGTGCTGCTTACGCAACAAGACATATTGCAAAAAACCTAGTGGCAGCAGGTGTGTGTACCGAAGTTTTAGTCCAAGTGAGTTATGCTATTGGAGTAGCTAAACCAACATCAATTTATATTGACACATTTGGCACTTGTGAATTTAATATGACAGATGGCGAGATTGCTGAAAAAATAACAGAAATTTTCGATATGCGTCCAGCTGCTATTGAAGAGAGATTAAAACTGCGTAACCCTATTTATAGTGAAACAGCTGCTTATGGACATATGGGTAGAGAAAATAAAGTAGTTACAAAAACATTTGAGCAAATTAACGGAAGAAAGAAAAAAGTAGAAGTAGAATTATTTACTTGGGAAAAACTAGATTACGTTGATAAAGTAAAAGCTGCCTTTGGATTATAATCCTTAGCAAGTTATGTAATATTTAAAGCTCTATAATTAATTTTATAGAGCTTTTTTTGTTTGGATTTTTAAAAAATACAAACAAATCCTTTTATTCGTTTTACAAATAATAGAATTTACTAAGCAACCATATTAGTTTTATAAACCTTCAATTCAATGCTTATAATATTAATATGTTCTGAATGATGTTTATTTAAACTTGAAAATTAGAACTACAATACTTCAGCATTTATACTTGACTAGAAAAGATAATAAGTACTAAAACAAAAAATCCACACGTCTGTGTGGATTTTCCTAGTTAAAGTGGGGAGAGCAGGATTCGAACCTGCGAAGACGTAGTCAGCAGATTTACAGTCTGCCCTCGTTGGCCGCTTGAGTATCTCCCCAAAACCGAGTGCAAATATATTATAGTTTTTATTCTTTTGTAAATAAAAAGAGAAAAATTTCACTCTTAAAATTAAAAAAACTCATAATAACATGTTTATCAATGTCATTATGAGTTTTAAATAAATTGATTTTTTTACAAATCAGTTAAGTTTTTAAACCTAATTCATAAAAAAATTGTTTCTATTTAGTTTAATCCACCCTTTCTTTCTGGTGAACGTGGTTCTGGCCAAGTACGCGGCTCTCCTGTTCTAGAATCTATTGGTAAAACTATTTTCTCAGTAGATGTTCTATTTGGATCTTCACAAGCCATATACACTAAAATAGCTGTTAAAATAGCATTGCTTCTTACATCGTCAAAAACAATTTTATCGTATGTGTCTCTGTTTGTATGCCAAGTATAGTTCCAATATGACCAATTTAACGAACTCAAGTTAAATGCTGGTGCTCCTGCAGCCAAAAATGAGGCATTATCCGATCCTCCTCCACTTGGCGAACCCGGGAATTTTGTTTCAATATGTTTGGTAATATCTTCTGGGACTGCTGATAACCATCTTGATAAATAATCATAAGAATGTAAGAATCCTGCTCCTGAAAGGTTTACTACTCGTCCAGTACCATTGTCTTGATTAAATACAGCTTGGATATTTTTTACTATGTCTGGATTATCTTCAACAAAAGCTCTAGAACCGTTTAATCCTTGTTCCTCACTTCCCCAGTGACCAACTAATATAGTACGTTTTGGATTTGGGTATACTTTCTTAAGAATTCTCATAGCTTCCATCATAACTAAAGTTCCAGTACCATTATCTGTTGCTCCTGTACCTCCATCCCAAGAATCAAAATGTGCTGAAAGTATCACGTACTCCTCTGGCTTTTCACTTCCTTTAATCTCTGCAATAGTATTTAAACTTGGTGCAACACCTAAATCCTTAGATTCAGCAACAATTCTTACTACTGGCTTATTTCCAGATTCCACTAATCTGTATAACATTCCGTAATCTTCTAATTCAATATCAACCGTAGGAATTTTTTTTGTTCTTGCAGCAAAAATTTTATTTGACCCAAAACCTTTCGACCAATATGATGAAATAATTCCTGCAGCTCCAGCTTCTTCTAAAGCTTGATCAATTTCTCTTGGACCAAACCCAGTTCTACTTATATTAGCACGCCATTCTTTGGTTAAAGTATCTCGCTCCCTTTTCATTTTTTCAAAAGACTCTTCTGTGGCAAACTCTTCCCAGTTGTAATCTGGGCGTCCTGTTGGCTGATACATCGAGGTCATTACAAATTTACCCTTAATGGTTTTCATCCATCTCTTAAATTCTTCAGCATCTTTTACAGTAGGTATTGTAACTACTTCAGCTGTTACTCCTTTAGATTTTGTACTTGGACTCCATGCCAACTGCATCCCACTTAAAGTTTGAACTCTTGGTTCTAACATGTCGATATGTGAGATTCCTCGTTCCCAAGATTTCCACTCTCCCCATTGTTCGTTTCTGGCCGAAATTCCCCATTTAGAATATTTTGCAACCGCCCAATCGTTTGCTTGCTGCATTTGTGGCGTACCAACCAATCTTGGCCCAATAACATCCATTAATTCATGACCTAAATTTTCTAATTGTGAATTGTTTGTAGCTTCTTCAATAATATTTTTTACAACTACATCCGTTTCTTGTGCTTGTAAATGAACTGTAAAGAGCGACAAAAAAAAGATTAATAATAAACGATTGACTGTTCTCATAATAAGTTTTTAAAAGTTAATTTTGAAGGAAACAAAATACAATTATTTAACTAAACCCTCTCTGATTTTAAGAGGACTTTCACAAATTAAAAGTTAAAAGGAATTTTGTACATTTCAATTTACAATGAAAGCATTTTTTTACATTTTAATTCTTATTTCCTTTTCCACTGTTGGACAAGAAACTATAGAAACCACTTTTGTCTCGAAAAACCCTTTTGAAGCCGATTCGGTTATAGGTATTGACAATTTTGGAACATTTTATTTTATTAAGAAAAACACGCTTTACAAAATAGAAGATAAAGGGAACTACTCGTACAGTAATGTGCAGTTCGGAAAGATTACATCAGCAAACAGTTTTAACCCTTTAAAGGTAACCGTTTTTTATAAAGACTTCAATACTGCTTTTATATTGGACAATCGTTTTACTGAAATTCTTAAAATAGACTTCAGCACTTTAGAATATTACAAAAATGTATCCTTTGTTTCCACGGCAAACGACAATGCCTTATGGGTTTTTAATGAAGACATTCAACAATTGGAACTTTTTGATTATAAAACCAATAAAACCAAGGCTACAACCCTACCAACCCAGTCTAAAGTTTTAGATTTAAAAAGCAATTATAATTATGCTTGGTTACTTACAGAAAAGTTTCTGTACAAGTACAATTACTTCGGAAGCATGATATACAAGACAGAAAACACAGGATATACATCTCTAGTTGAAAGCAATAATAAAATTTTCCTCGTAAAAAATAACAGCCTTTCTATTTTTGATGAAACTGAGAAAGTTTACCAAATAATTGAAACCCCAGAATTGTTGACAAAACAGTTTTTAGTAACCAATGAAACCTTGTATATTTACGATTCTAAATTTTTACATAAATTCCAACTTAACAATAATTAATTATGCACGTTGCTATAGCCGGAAACATTGGTGCTGGTAAAACCACCCTTACAAAATTGCTTGCTAAACATTACAATTGGGAATCGCAATTAGAAGATGTGGTGGACAACCCATATCTAGATGATTTTTACAACCAAATGGAGCGTTGGAGTTTTAATTTACAGGTATACTTTTTAAATAGTAGATTCCGCCAAGTATCTCAAATTCGTGAAAGCGGAAAAGATATTATTCAAGACAGAACAATCTATGAAGATGCGCATATTTTTGCACCAAACCTTCATGCTATGGGCTTAATGACTAATCGCGATTATGAAAACTATCGTTCCTTATTCGATTTAATGGAGTCCTTTGTTCAAGGTCCAGATTTATTAATTTATTTAAGAAGTTCCATTTCTAATTTGGTATCTCAAATCCATAAACGAGGTCGTGATTACGAAAACTCTATTAGCATTGATTATTTAAGTAGATTGAATGAACGCTACGAAGCTTGGATTCATGGGTACGACAAAGGAAACCTTTTGATTATTGATGTTGACAACATAGATTTTGTGGCTAATCCAGAAGATTTAGGAGAAATAATAAATAGAATTGACGCCGAAATACACGGTTTATTCTAGATTACTATTTAATAAAACCATGTTTTCTAGCATGTACTATGGCGTCCTCGGTTTTTTCAACCAATAAAACTGGAGTTTTTTTATAATTTTTAAATAAGTCTTTTACACGTAACATTTTCTTTTTGTGATTTACACTTCTTAAGTAGATAGTTAAAATACGGTTAGGATATGTATTAGCTATTTCAATGTAAATATCGGCATCATATTCACCACAATCTCCAAGAAGAATGAATTTAAAATCGGGGTAAGCGTTTAAAATATGGATGATTTCCTTTTGCTTTTGAGGTTTTTCATCTTGACTTTTCTTTTTGAAAATAGCGTTCATGCTTCGTAATAAAATGGGACCTTTTGGAAAATCATTTTTCTTTAGGAAGTATTCCAAGTAACGATACATGTTCCACGGACTATGACTTACATAAAATATGGGATTTGCCTTTTCACCCGATTTTCCACGGTGTAACATATGATAGAATTTAGCTGTCCCTTCAAGAGGGGTCCGGCTAAAAGCTCCTTTAAAAAAGGTATTGAATAACACACGCCATTTTAATCTAGAAACTACTCCTGTGTGTAGAATTGTGTCATCTATGTCACTTATTACTCCAAATTCAGAATCATTTGCGGGAATTAATATTTCTGCCGGAAACCGATTACTATTAATTATATTTCGTTTAATAGAAACATCGCTATAGGAAGCTACCACAGGCAACCAACCCTCTTCATTGGTAAGAGTAGTTAAATCATCCAAATACTCTTCACATTTAAAATAGCCATGCTCATCGGTTTTTGCTTTTAAAACTTTATCATTTGGAAGTCTAAAGTTTATTTCTACATTCTTGACCTCATCACTCTCAAATCGTTTAAAGGCATTTACCAACAATTTAAACCACCCCTTATCTTCCAAATTTATGGAATCGTCCTCAAGAGCCCTACCACGTATGTAAAAATGACGATTACTTCCATAGCTATGAAAGGCAATAATTTGTAAAGGATCTTTTTTTAACATTTTTAAAACTAGGAAAGATTTAACTAATAAAAAAACCACGTACCCTTCAAATTAACAAAGGAATTACGTGGTTTTTATTCTACTTACTAATTAGTAAGATTTTTATTTTATAATCTCAACAGAAAATTCTTCTTCAAGTTCCGCTCTATTTGATTTTATTTTAATTGCCGAAGCTCCTTTTTTCATCTCATCGACCTTCGCTTTTACTTGATCAAAATTACCCGTAATTACACGTTCTTCAACGTTAACCTTATCATCAACCATTGTTGTGATGCTTATCACAGCTTTTGTATGACCATCATCTCCTACTTCAATTTCAGCAAACACTTTTTTAAGATCTTGTTGAATTGATAAACTAGTTTCTGTTGAAGAAGTTTTACTAGTAATAGCATGGCCTCCTAAAATTGGAGCTATTACAAGACCAATTAAACAAGTTAACTTAATTAAAATATTCATTGATGGTCCAGAAGTGTCTTTAAACGGATCACCAACTGTGTCTCCAGTTACTGCCGCCTTATGAGCTTCAGAGCCTTTATAAGTCATTTCACCATTAATCATAACACCTGCTTCAAAAGATTTCTTGGCATTGTCCCAAGCTCCACCTGCATTATTTTGGAAAATTGCCCAAAGAACTCCTGAAACAGTTACTCCAGCCATATAACCGCCTAACATTTCGGCAATGGCCAAGTTATTCATTCCAAAAATCATAGGCACAAAAGCAATTACTATAGGAAACCCGATAGTTAATAAGCCTGGAAGCATCATTTCTCTTAAAGAAGCTTCGGTTGAAATAGCTACACATTTGTCGTATTCTGGCTTTCCTGTTCCTTCCATAATTCCTGGAATATCTCTAAACTGACGACGAACTTCCTCAACCATTTGCATAGCTGCTTTTCCAACCGCATTCATAGCTAAAGCGGAAAACACAACTGGAACCATTCCACCCACAAATAGCATGGCTAAAACAGGAGCTTTAAAGATGTTAATTCCATCAATTCCTGTAAACGTTACGTAGGCCGCAAATAATGCTAACGACGTTAAGGCAGCTGAAGCTATGGCAAATCCTTTTCCAGTTGCAGCGGTAGTGTTTCCTACAGAATCTAATATATCTGTACGTTCTCTTACAATAGGATCTTGTTCGCTCATTTCAGCAATACCACCAGCATTATCAGAAATAGGTCCAAAAGCATCAATAGCTAATTGCATAGCAGTTGTTGCCATCATTGCAGAAGCAGCTAATGCAACACCATAAAATCCTGCAAATGCATAAGATGCCCAAATTGCTCCAGCAAATAAAAGAACTGAAGGGAATGTAGAAATCATACCTGTAGCTAAACCAGCAATGATGTTAGTTCCTGCTCCTGTACTAGATTGTTGAACAATTTTTAAAATAGGTTTTTTACCTAATCCGGTATAATATTCGGTTACTGAAGAAATACCCGCTCCCACAACTAAACCTACTAAAGTAGCATAGAATACTCGAAGTGAAGAAATTTCTTGTAAACCTTCACCAAAGAAGTTCATTTGCATAGTTTCAGGCAGCATCCAAGTTACTAAAGCAAAGCAAGACACAGCTACCAAACCAATGGAAGTCCAGTTACCTACGTTTAACGCTCCCATAACTTGACCTTCCTTAGCTTCGTTACTATTTATTTTTACTAGCATCGTTCCAATTACCGAGATAATGATTCCTACACCAGCAATTGCCATTGGCAGTAAGATAGGTCCTATTCCGCCAAATCCATGACTAGAAATATCTCCGCCCATATCTTTTATTACATAATTTCCAAGAACCATAGCAGCCAAAACTGTGGCTACGTACGAACCAAATAAATCGGCTCCCATTCCTGCAACATCACCTACATTATCTCCAACATTATCAGCAATCGTGGCTGGATTTCTTGGGTCATCTTCTGGGATTCCTGCTTCCACTTTACCAACTAAATCTGCACCAACATCGGCTGCTTTTGTATAGATACCTCCACCCACACGAGCAAATAAAGCAATAGATTCTGCTCCTAAAGAGAATCCCGCTAGGGTTTCAAGTACAATGGTCATGTCCATAGTGTTAGTCCAAGCACTATCCATAAATACCCAGAAAAATATTATAAAGAATAAAGTTAAACCTAAAACGGCTAAACCTGCTACTCCTAATCCCATAACGGTACCACCTCCAAAAGAGACCTTAAGTGCATTTGGCAAACTTGTTTTAGCAGCTTGGGTAGTTCTTACGTTCGTTTTAGTTGCTATTTTCATTCCAATATTTCCAGCATAAGCTGAAAATACAGCTCCGAAAATAAAAGCAATAGCTATTAACCAATGTGTAGTTGGTACTATAAAAGAAACTGCAGTTAAAGCCACACTTACTACAACCACAAAAATGGCCAAGAGTTTGTATTCTGCAGTTAAAAATGCCAAGGCACCTTCGTAAATATGATCTGAAATTTCTTTCATTTTGCCATCTCCGGCATCTTGTTTCATTACCCAAGATTTCTTATAGACCATATAAATAAGTCCTAAGAGCGCCATTGCAATTGGCATATAAATCATTATTGAATCCATACTGTTTTGTTATTTGGTTAGTTTTTAATAAAAGCTAATGTAACAAAATCAGTTTACAATTAAAAACCCTTCTACATGTAATGCAGAAGGGTTTTAAAATATTGATTTCAAGCAGTAATTAGATAGTAAAATCACCGTTGGTTTTATGTTCACTACTTTCGTAACGATCTACACATTTATTTAGAATTTCATAGGCTTCTTTAGCATCTCCCCAACCACCAACATCAACTTTCTTCTTTTCTAAATCTTTATATACTTGGAAGAAATGTTCAATTTCTTTTATTTGATGAGGATTCATATCGGATAAATCTTCAAGTATATTCCAAATTGGATCAGAAACTGGCACACAAATTATTTTCTCATCTGGCCCCTTTTCATCAGCCATATGGAATACACCAATAGGTTTCACCTCTACAACACACATAGGGAAAGTTGGCTCACCTCCTAGTACTAATACATCTAACGGATCTCCATCTAGAGCTAAAGTTTCAGGGATGAAACCATAATCTGCTGGATACATCATAGATGAAAACAACATTCTATCAAAACGGATTTTCTTTAATTCAAAATCGTATTCGTATTTATTTCTACTACCTTTTGGTATTTCAATCAGTACATCGAAAGTTTTTTTTCCTTTTGGACTCATATTTTTATTTCTTATATATTATATGTAATTTATTTCTTTAAAAAAGCAATGGCCTAAAACTGCAACCTGCAATTTTTAAAGGGCTGCAAAGATACATAAGTCTTTGGGTTTAGGCAACTAAAATTAATTTTGTTGTAAAAAGGATGGCTACTGGGTTTTAATATACCCATGTACGTAATAGGTTAAAACTGGAATCCAAAACTACCTGTAACTCCAAAATTCCTTGCATCTGGATTATCAAAGTAGTTTCCTCTAAAATTGAAATCTATTCTAAACACTCTAAAAATATTCCCAACACCAATACTGTATTCGTAATAAATTTCATTTGTTGGTGCAATTAAAGGAATGCTAGATGGTGCGCTTATATCTATATTATCTTGCCCTAAATCGCCCCAAACTGCTCTAAAACCAATAATTTCACGCCAATTAAGTTTTCTTAAAAAAGGAATTCTTGAAAACAATCGTCCGTTAAAGTTATGTTCTAAATGCATAGCTGCATAAGTATCGGTTACAAACTCGTAATAATTTAATTGTGAAAATGAATTATATATAGAGAAATATGATTGGTTTCCTGGAACGACACTTAACAATCCAAGCGGCACTGCTCCGAAGGTTTTCCCTGCCTCCAAAGTAGATTTAAGCCTCCCTATACCGCCTAACTGCCATGGTTGTATGTATGACAGTTGTAGTTTGGTGTAATTAAAATCACTATTAAAAATATCTTTATCACCAATACTAAATTGTGCAAAAATAGAGGCATAAGTATCATTTGCATTTGTACGCTCTACGCCATGTCCTGTCATTTTTCTTCCAGGAAAATACGATACTGCAAAAGTGCTTTCAAATTGTTTTAAATCGGATGAGACACCAGTTGATGATTCCGGATCTATATAATCCAAGCTAAAAGCATCTGAAGCCGAAGATAAAGTTCTATAATCTCCACCAAGCCTAAAAAGCACATTTTTAATTGGCTCTAGTTCTATTGCTAAAGCAGTTAATTTGATATTTGTTAGTTTATCGTTAGGAGCTGTAGTAAAAACAGCACTTGATGCTAAACTTCTTCCAAGCACATCGGTTGAATTGGTTAAACTAGCTCCTATTTGCTCAATGTCTCGCCTATGTCCCGCAGAAATAATAAGTCTGTTTTTTTTATTCAACAGCCATTTTACCGAAAACCCATATTTAAATTTATCATCTTTAAGTCCATAAGCCAAAAACCCCTGCATACGCCACAGGTCATTTGGTCCAAAATAGGTTCGTCCCCCCGCTCTTAATCGTAATCCTTCAACATCATTATAGCCAAAGCTTGAAAAGATAGGTCCATAATCTAAATTCAATTTATCTATTTCAATATAACCTGAGGCTAAAATACTTCCAATGTTATAAAGTCTTTTAAATTTACCTACCGTTTTTAGGGTGTCCAACATTTTATACACTCCTTTTTCATCTTTACTAAGAGCTTCCATTCTATTTTCTTCCCAAAAGGCATCTTCACGATTGTATGCATCTTTATTATAATCGAAAACTTGATCTTTATAGAATTTTTCGTCTTTCACTTCATTAAAGACATAGTTGTCATAAAGTGTTGTTCGTTTTCCGTAAATACCGCGAGATTTCTCCTTTTTATTAAAGGTGAAGTCAGACATGAAATAATCACGTTTTACTAGAAACACGGAATCGTTTAATACATCGAATTCCTGTTCAATATAAATTTCTTTAACCCAGTTTATGTTGGCACTTTTGGAGGCTTGCATATTAATATCCTTAATAGCATAAGTGGTATCTGCTACCCAAAAATCGCCTTTAAAGGTGAGTTCGTTTTTTCGTCTCGGGTAATAAATAATATTATAACACCATTTATTATCTATATAAGCACTGTCTGACAACACGTAATTATAAGTATTAATTCCAGTTGTAGAAATGGGACTAACAAAACTTTTATCGAAGAATTTTAAGTAATTATTATAAATATCATATTCCGAATACAAGTCTTTTATAAAGTCTATAATAGATTGGTTGTTACTAAAACCGGAGTTTTTATTTCCTTTTAGTTCAACTTTTTCTTTTTTAAGAATATTATCTCCATATACTCTTGCAACTTCTTCATTTATAAAAATGGGCAAGTATGTTTTTCCTGTAACTTTTGATGTGTCCACATGCTCAAAAACAAACTCCATACCTTTAAATAAATTACTATTCATTAAAGCACTGTCAACAGTATTTATGTCGAATTCTACTTTTTCGTACCTGTCGTATTTATATTGCTTAAATTTTCTGAGTCCGTTTTTACGTTTATGTTCCCAAATTTTCTGCATGATGGCAATAGCAGGGTTCTCTTCAGCTTTTTTAGATTGTTTTCCAGAAACTATAAGCACTTCGTTTAAAGCCGAGGCCGACTCTATTAGGTTAAATCTTAAATTATAGTTAACCCTTTTATCTAATGGGTATTCTATGGTTTCATAACCTATAAAAGAAACTATTAAGGTTTCCCAGGTAGTTGGGGATTCTAGATAAAAAGTCCCGTTTTCATCCGTGATAGTACCTTCAGAAGAACTTTTGAATATAATATTTGCGTAAGCAACGGGTTGATTGTTCTCGTCATACACATGACCACTAACCTTTGTTTGGGAAAACAAGAAACAACTGTTGAGGAAAAAAAATAAGGTTAGGAAGTTATATTTCATGTACTTTTATTTAAACATTGCTATAAAACAAATCTCGTTAATGACATTCTTGCAATTGCAGATGGGTAAGAAATTTTTCAAATAAATAAAAAAACTTCATCAACAATATTGCCAATGAAGTTAATTAAGTAAGTTAAAATATGAAAATTTTATTTGTATAAAACTTTTTTAACCGCTTTTACCACATCATCACTATTTGGCAACCAATGTTCAAATAAAACTGGTGAATATGGCGCAGGGGTATCTGCTGTATTAATCTTTATAATTGGAGCATCTAAATAATCAAATGCTTCAGATTGAATTATATAAGTTATTTCAGTAGCTACATTTCCAAAAGGCCAAGCTTCTTCTAACACAACCAATCTATTAGTCTTTTTAACCGATTGTAAGATGGTTTCCTTATCTAACGGACGAACTGTTCTAAGGTCGATAATTTCACAAGAAATCCCTTCTTTTTCTAACTCGTCAGCTGCTTTGTAAGCTTCCTTGATAATTTTTCCAAAAGAAACAATAGTTACATCTTTCCCTTCTCTTTTAATATCTGCAACCCCTAATGGAATAGTATATTCTCCTTCTGGCACTTCACCTTTATCACCATACATTTGCTCGCTTTCCATGAAAATAACTGGATCATTATCACGAATAGCCGATTTTAAAAGCCCTTTTGCATCGTATGGATTTGATGGGACAACTACTTTTAAACCAGGTGTATTTGCAAACCAGCTTTCAAAAGCTTGTGAGTGCGTTGCTGCTAACTGCCCAGCAGAAGCTGTAGGCCCACGAAAAACTATAGGACAAGAAAATTGTCCACCAGACATTTGTCTAATTTTTGCTGCGTTGTTTATAATTTGATCAATTCCAACCAAGGAGAAGTTAAAGGTCATAAACTCTACAATAGGTCTGTTTCCTGTCATGGTAGAGCCAATAGCTATACCAGCAAAACCTAGCTCTGCAATTGGCGTATCTATAACACGTTTTGGACCAAATTCATCCAACATTCCTTTAGATGCTTTATAAGCACCATTATATTCTGCTACTTCTTCTCCCATTAAGTAAATGCTTTCATCTCTGCGCATTTCTTCACTCATGGCTTCACATATAGCTTCTCTAAATTGAATTGTTTTCATTCCGGTTTCATGTCTTTCAAACTGAAAGAACTTTTTAATTAATACTTATTATAAAGGAGGACAAAAATAGGAATTATTCATAATTAAATCGACATATAACAATACTAAAAATAAAACCCTGAAAAATATTTTAATACATAAAACAACGCACGCCTCAAAATATTTTGTTTTTTTCAAATTTATTATGCGTGCATAGCAAATATTTTGAATAAAATAAGTAACTTCGTCACCTCAATCTAGTTGGCAGTATTTAGTGTGCTATTTTTAGCCTGAATTTCAAATTTTACTAACTAGTTAAAATAGAAATATAAACATATAAATTATTCAAAAAATGAAAATATTAGTATGTATTAGTCATGTACCTGATACGACTTCAAAAATTAATTTTACTGAAGGAGATACCAAGTTTGACACTAATGGCGTGCAGTTTGTAATTAACCCAAATGACGAATTTGGTTTAACTAGAGCTATGTGGTTTAAAGAAAAACAAGGCGCTAGTGTAGATGTAGTGAATGTTGGAGGTCCAGAAACAGAGCCAACTTTACGTAAAGCATTAGCTATAGGTGCAGACAGTGCTATTAGAGTAAATACCGAAGCAACAGATGGTTTTGCTGTAGCACAACAATTAGCTAAAGTTGTTCAAGATGGAGGTTACGATTTAGTAATTGCTGGACGTGAATCTATTGATTATAATGGTGGAATGGTTCCAGGAATGCTTGCTGGTTTAATTAAGGCAAACTTTGTAACTAACTGTATTAGCTTAGAGGTTGACGGAACAAATGCCAAAGCTGTAAGAGAAATTGATGGTGGAAAAGAAACTGTTTCTACATCTTTACCTTTAGTTATTGGTGGACAAAAAGGTTTGGTTGACGAAAGTGATTTACGTATTCCAAACATGAGAGGAATTATGATGGCTCGTCAAAAACCTTTAAAAGTGGTTGAGCCTGTAGATGCAAACACAGAAACGGCATCTGTAAAATTTGAAAAACCTGCTCCAAAGGGTGCTATCAAATTAATCGATCCAGATAATATAGACGAATTAATAAACTTACTTCATAACGAAGCAAAAGTCATTTAATAACCAAATTTCGAACACAATTCCAAGATTTTAAAATTTGGAATATGTTTTTTGAAATTTATATTTTGAAAAAATTATGTCAGTTTTAGTATATACAGAATCCGATAAAGGAACCTTTAAAAAAACAGCTTTAGAAGTTGCTTCTTATGCAAAAACAGTTGCAGACCAAATGGGAACAACCGTTACTGCAATTACTTTTAATGCAGACGACACATCTATTCTTGCTAATTACGGGGTAGATAAAGTTTTGAAAGTAAACAACTCGCAACTAGAATCTTTTAATGCTACTGCTTACGCAAGTGCTATTGCTCAAGCAGCTAAGCAAGAAGGAACAAAAGTAATTGTAGTAAGTTCAAGCGCTGATAGTAAATATTTAGCTCCGCTTTTAGCTATAGACTTAAACGCTGGTTATGCGTCTAACGTAGTTGAAGCACCTACAAGTACCTCACCTTTTACAGTAAAACGTACTGCTTTTACAAACAAAGCATTTAATATGACTGCTATTAATACAGATGTAAAAATAGTTGGAGTATCTAAAAATGCATTTGGAGTTAAAGAAAATTCAGCAAGTGCAACTGCTGAAGATTTTTCACCTTCAATTCCAGAATTAGGAGTAAAAGTTGAATCTGTAGATAAAGTTACCGGACAAGTAACCATTGCAGACGCAGAAATAGTTGTTTCTGGTGGACGTGGTCTTAAAGGTCCTGAAAACTGGGGAATGATTGAAGAACTTGCTCAGGTTTTAGGCGCAGCAACAGCTTGCTCTAAGCCAGTAAGTGATTTAGGTTGGAGACCTCATAGCGAACACGTAGGACAAACAGGAAAACCTGTAGCTGCAAATCTATATATTGCTATAGGGATTTCTGGTGCTATTCAACATCTTGCAGGTGTAAGTGCAAGTAAAGTGAAAGTAGTTATCAATACAGATCCTGAAGCACCTTTCTTTAAGGCTGCTGATTATGGAATTGTAGGGGATGCTTTTGAAGTAGTACCTAAATTAATCGAAAAATTAAAAGCTTTTAAAGCACAACAATAGAATTATTTTTATAACTTGTATTGTTAATAAGAACTGTTTAAATAGCATTATTACTATAGCTATAGCTACTTAGATTTTGTAAATCATAAAAACAAAATCATTAAATATGCTTTACGCAGTTGGTAAAGTCCTAATTTAAACAGTTCTTTGTTTTTTAAAAATTTATGAGTTTAGTACGTCTTAATATCAAAGGAATATCCTACAGTCAAACCCAAAATGGTGCTTACGCACTTATTTTAAACGAAATTGATGGCGAACGGAAATTACCTATTGTTATTGGCGCTTTTGAAGCGCAATCCATTGCTATTGCCCTTGAAAAAGAAATAAGACCTCCAAGACCGCTAACCCACGATCTCTTTAAAAATTTTGCAGACAGATATGAAATTGTCGTGAAGCAAGTAATTATCCACAAATTGGTGGATGGGGTTTTTTACTCTAGCTTAATTTGCGAACGAGATGGTGTTGAAGAGATTATTGACGCTAGAACTAGCGATGCCATTGCCTTGGCTCTTCGCTTTAACGCTCCTATTTTTACCTACAAAAACATTTTAGATAAAGCAGGTATTTACCTGAAAGTAGATCCTAAGATGGAAGGCAGAACTGAACAGGACAGCGTTTTAGTAGACGATCTTCTTGCTGACGAATTAGAGCCTAGCTCACCTAAAGATGTCTACACAAATAAAACATTGGACGAATTGCACAACCTTTTAAACGAAGCAGTGAGTAACGAAGATTATGAAAAAGCTGCAAAAATTCGTGACGAAATTTCTAAAAGATAACCAACCCAAAACTTACAAATGAAACAATTTCTATTAGCCATTGTAGCTATTTTTTTTGGACTAAATTTAAGTACCCAAGCACAAGAACTAGATAAAAAATGGCAACTAGAAAGCATTCAAGACCAAAACGGTACACATATATCTACTAATAAAAACATAGATGCCTTAGAACTTCATGAAGGGATTTTTAATTTTACTGTCAGTAGCGATTCCCTGAATGCTTTTGGAGATTATCTCCACCAAAATAATTTATTGGTTTTTTATTTCAATAAACCGTATGATTCTATTAGAAGGTATCGAATAAACACCCTCACCGATTCCACCTTAGTACTTACAGAAAAAGAAAACGCCTATCACTTTACTAGTGTACAGACTACTGAAAGCGAAGCTGTGGTTGCCCTTAATATTGATGATAAGATTAAACCTAGTGAAGGTTTCTCATTTAACAGTTTATGGCGAGGTGTCTTAGGAATGATTTCCTTAGTTTTTATTGCTTTTCTTTTTAGCTCCAATAAAAGAGCTATCAGTTGGAGAACGGTTATCCTTGGATTAGCTTTTCAATTATTAATTGCAATTGGGGTTTTAAAAGTACCTTTTATACAAAGCGGATTTGAGTCTGTTGGACAGGTTTTTATAAGTATTTTAGATTTTACTCGAGCTGGAAGTAAATTCCTATTCGAAGGCCTTGTGGTAGATATGGATACTTTTGGTTTTATTTTTGCTTTTCAAGTATTGCCAACCATCATCTTCTTTTCAGCATTAACTTCTGTTTTATTCTATTTAGGAATCATTCAAAAAGTAGTAAAATTAATGGCTCTGCTATTAAGTAAGTTATTAAAAATTTCTGGAGCAGAAAGTTTAAGTGTTGCTGGAAACATTTTCTTAGGCCAAACAGAAGCGCCTCTTTTAATAAAGGCGTATTTGGAAAAAATGACCAAAAGTGAAATGCTATTGGTTATGATTGGTGGTATGGCAACAGTAGCTGGAGCAGTACTTGCTGCTTATATTGGTTTTCTTGGAGGAGACGACCCTGCCTTACGACTAGTGTACGCAAAACATTTATTAGCTGCATCAGTTATGGCTGCACCGGGTGCTATTGTTATTTCAAAAATACTATATCCTCAAACCGAGAAAATAAATTATGAAATAGAAGTTTCTTCAGAAAAAATAGGTTCGAATATTCTTGATGCTATTGCAAACGGAACAACTGAAGGTTTAAGATTAGCTGTAAACGTTGGTGCTATGCTATTGGTTTTTGTTGCTTTTATTGCCATGATAAATGGTATTTTGAGCTGGGTTGGAGATTTTTCTACCATAAACACTTGGATGGCCGAAAACACACCATATCCTACACTTTCACTTGAAGCTATTTTAGGAACTATTTTTGCTCCTTTAATGTGGTTAATTGGTGTAGCAAAGGAAGATATTATGATGATGGGCCAACTATTAGGTATTAAATTAGTGGCTAGTGAATTTGTTGGATACATCCAGCTAGCCGATTTAAAAAACGTAGCTAATACAGTACATTTAAATTATAATAAATCTATTATAATGGCTACTTACATGCTATGTGGATTTGCTAACTTTGCTTCAATAGGAATTCAAATTGGAGGAATTGGTTCTCTAGCCCCAGGACAGCGAAAAACCTTGTCTGAATTTGGTATAAAAGCCTTAATTGGTGGAACTATTGCTTCTTTAATTTCTGCTACTATTGCAGGAATGATAATTGGATAACAACAAATCGTCACAAATAAATTATTACGGTTTGTACATTTTACAATTAGTTAAATAGAAGCTTTTATCTATTTTTATATTTTATAAAATTTAGTTGAATTTTAAAAACCAATCCCACTTTTTGGGATAGTGATTATGAAACAATATTTAGATTTAGTAAAACACGTATTAGAAAACGGAAACGAAAAAGGAGATAGAACAGGAACTGGAACTAAAAGTGTTTTTGGTTATCAAATGCGTTTCGATTTAAGTGAAGGTTTCCCAATGGTAACCACAAAAAAATTACACTTAAAATCTATAATTTACGAATTACTTTGGTTTTTAAAAGGCGACACGAATATTAAATATCTAACAGAAAACGGTGTTCGAATCTGGAACGAATGGGCCGATGAGAATGGAGATTTAGGTCCGGTTTACGGACATCAATGGAGAAACTGGAATAGTGATGAAATTGACCAAATTAAAGATATAGTAGAAACTTTAAAAACGAATCCAAATAGCCGTCGTATGTTGGTTTCCGCATGGAATCCTTCAGTTTTACCAGACACTTCAAAAAGTTTTAGTGAAAATGTAGCTAACGGAAAAGCTGCCCTTCCTCCTTGCCATGCTTTTTTTCAATTTTATGTGGCCGACGGAAAATTATCATGTCAGTTATACCAACGAAGTGCAGACATCTTTTTAGGCGTACCATTTAACATTGGTTCTTATGCATTATTTACTATGATGATGGCTCAGGTATGCGGTTACGAGGCTGGTGAATTTATCCACACTTTTGGCGATGCTCACATTTACAACAATCATAAAGAACAATTAGAATTACAACTATCAAGAGATCCTAAACCGCTTCCAAAAATGCGCATAAACCCTAAAGTGAAAGACATTTTTGCTTTTAAGTTTGAAGACTTTACTTTGGAAGATTATAATCCACATCCACATATAAAAGGGAAGGTTGCCATTTAATAAAACTCGTTTTACGTCTATTTATCAATAGCCTAATATATCAGTTATTGGGCTAATAGGGTGTTTTCAACAATATTTAAAGCTTGACACTATTTAATTAAAAACACAATTCCTGAAATACCACCAACTCTGCTTTTCTTCACTACTAGCCTATTCTTATTTTTCAACCACAAATGTCAGTGAAAACATAAATAATACAAAGGAGGTTCTATTAATAAAATTAAAGACTATTTAGCCGCTTGTATTGATTAAGCATTGGTAGAATAACACTTTCCCCTTGATAAATCTACCCAATTCATAGTAAACTTCATCATAAACAAAAAGGTGAAGTAAAAAACATCACAGCTTAGCTCCAAAAAAGCAATCGCAGTAAAAATGATATATATTAAAGCGTTTGCTAAAACTAAATGAACCTGGATTTAAAAATGACCAACTAGTAGCTACCTCAATGGAAATTTTAATGACCATCTGCTTCTAAAAATTCATGAAAAATACACTAAATTTACACAAACAATTTAAACCATGTTTGGAAAGAAAAAAGAGACTCCTCAAATAGATAAGGAGCAATTAGAATTAATTAAAACTGCCCAAAAACGTATTAAGCAAAAACGAAGACTATACATTCATTTTGTATTGTTTTTAATTGGATCCCTTGCTTTCATAGTTGCTAATTTAGGTTTTAATGTGGGCGAAGCAGTCAATCCTTTTGGAATTAACTGGTTTGTATATGCCATTATTGCTTGGTTTTTAATATTACTATATCACGCTTTCAATGTATATTTTACAAATAAGTTTTTAGGTGAAACTTGGGAAAAAGAACAGCTTAACAAATTAGTAGCTTTACAAAAGGAACGAATTGCCAAATTAAAGCAAAAAATAGAAAAAGAAAATCCGCTTCCAACTGAAAACACAATAAAACTGCCCAAACCTAAGAATTCTGAAATAACATTAATAGTTGCTGCAGGAGAAAACGACGCCATTGGTAAAGACAACCAATTAATTTGGCATTTAAGTGATGACCTAAAACGTTTCAAAACTCTTACTAACGGCCATCATATTATTATGGGAAGAAAAACATTTGAGAGTTTTCCTAAACCATTACCAAATAGAACACATATAGTTATTTCTAGGCAAGCAGATTATCAAGTTCCTGCAGGAGTTATTGTAGTAAGTAATTTAGAAGATGCCTTCGATGCCTCTAAATCAGACAAACAGCCATTTGTAATTGGTGGAGGAGAAATTTACAAACAAGCCATGGCTTTCGCAGATAAAATAGAACTTACTAGAGTTCATGAAAGTTTCGATGCTGACACATTTTTCCCTAAAATAGACCCAACTATTTGGAAGGAAGTTAGCAAAACCAGTCATACAAAAGACGAAAAACACCCCCATGATTTCTCGTTTATAACTTATGTAAGAGCATAAAATTCAATTATAAAACAACTAAAAGTGAAACTAAAAAGGAAAAGGCAATTAGTTACATACTTAAACCTTTTAGATCAACCTATTCGATTTAATCCTTTTGTTTTTAGTAGAAAGTTTCTACTATGGGCTTTACTGGGGCTGTTTGGTGGAATTATTGCTGGTTTATATTGGATAACCTTAGAGTTTATTACTCATCAACTTGCTTACTTTCAAGGCTGGTTGGTAATTCCAACTATGGCTATTTCCGGGCTATTAGTCGGTTTAATTATTCATTTTATTGGAGATCCAGGAGAAATTCAATTAATAGTAAACAACATCCGTTTCAAGAAAGGAAAATTAGATCCTAAAAATAATCCATCCATGCTTTTGTCTTCCTTACTATGTATTGGTTCTGGAGGAAGTCTGGGTCCAGAAGCCCCATTAGTTCAGGTAATAGGGTCATCTGGAACGTGGCTTGGGAAAATTTTTAGATTGAAAGGCGAAGACTTGAGGTCTATGAGTATTGCCGGAATGGCATCTGGATTTACAGCCATGTTTGGCGCACCTTTAGGAGGCAGCTTGTTTGCTCTAGAGATTTTACATCACGAACACGCTGTGGAATATTACAAAGCTATTATGCCAGCATTTGTTGCTAGTTGTTTTAGTTATTTAGTTTTCGCATTAATAACACAGTTAGATCTTGGAGCACTTTGGGTTTTACCAACATATGAAATGCTAAATAAGTTCGATTTTTTATATGCCGTATTTTTTGCGGTTATTGCCACTTGTTTTGGATGGATTTTTATTTTCTGCACTAAGTTTCTCAAAAATACTTTTGAAAAACTACAAGTTCCAATTTATATAAAAACCTTAATTGGCGGTATTTTACTTGGTATAATCGTTTTTTATGTACCAATTACTAGGTATTTTAGTCATTACGAACTTTCTACTCTATTATCAAGCGATTTTACTATCCAAATGTTGGTTGCTATTTTATTTTTAAAAATATTAGCTATTTCTATTACCGTTACATCCGGATGGCGAGGAGGGTTTATAATTCCGTTATTTTTTACAGGAGCTACTTTAGGCTTAATAATACATCATTTTATTCCCTCTATAAGTTTATCACTTACCATAGTTAGTTGTATGGCCGCCATAAATGCTTGCGTAACTAGAACACCCATGAGTACAACCATTTTATTAGCAACTTTAACTGGATTTTCATATTTTATTCCTATTCTATTTGCTAGTTTAACTGGGTACTTTTTGGCTCCGAAAATTCCATTTATTTCAACACAGTTGAAGAGTGAGGACGAAGAATAGTAATGAATGTTTAAAAAATAGAATGAACGGATTGTATTGTTATATAAACAGAAACTTTTTAAGACTAGTATTTTAATGGATTTGGAATTATCAACCTTACAACAAAACAACTTTACAAGAACATACTAGCATCTCCTATTTTTTCCTAATTTTACAGCATGATAAAAGAGCTTCAGCTACGCATTAGTTTAAAAGAAGAAGAAATTCCTAATATTCTTTTAATAAAATCTGCCGAAAATTTAGGCATGTCCAGGGATAAAATCTCTGGAGTAAAAGTTCTCCGTAAGTCTATCGATGCCCGAAAACCTAAAATAATTTTAAATTATAAGGTAGCTGTTTATATAAATGAACCGGTTCCAAAAACTTCTGAATACACTTTCGATTATAAAGATGTTTCAAAAGCAAAACCTGTTCATATTATAGGTTTTGGACCAGCTGGCATGTATGCGGCATTACGATGTATTGAGTTGGGGTTTAAACCTATTGTTCTAGAACGCGGAAAAAATGTTCAAGACAGGCGTAGAGATTTAAAAGCTATCAACCAAAACCATTTTGTAAACGAGGACTCAAATTATTGTTTTGGTGAAGGTGGGGCTGGAACGTATAGCGATGGGAAATTATACACAAGAAGTTTAAAACGTGGTGATGTTAGGAGAATTTTTGAAAACCTAGTATTTCATGGTGCCACAGATCAGATTTTAGTTGATGCACACCCACATATTGGAACTAACAAACTTCCAAAAGTAGTTACTAATGTTCGTGAAACCATTATAAAACATGGTGGTGAAGTCCATTTTGAAACTCGTGTTACCGATTTTAAAATCAAGAACAATAAAATATACGCCATCCAATTATTAAATGGTGATGAACTAGCTGCAGATCGTGTAATTCTTGCAACAGGTCATTCGGCTAGAGACATTTTCTACTTATTACACAAAAAAAATATTGCCATAGAAGCAAAGTCGTTTGCTATGGGAGTCCGTGTGGAACATCCACAGCACATAATAGATTCTATTCAATATCATTGTTCTGGAAAAAGAGATGAACTACTTCCAGCAGCCTCTTATAGCTTAGTGCAACAAGTAAATAACAGAGGTGTTTATTCATTCTGCATGTGTCCAGGAGGATTTATTGTACCAGCAGCTACTGCCAATGGAGAAGTTGTTGTAAATGGAATGTCGCCATCAAAACGAAACAATCTTTTTGCAAATTCGGGTATCATTGTAGAACTGAATGTAGAAAAGGACTTTCCTTCCTACGAACATTTTGGCGTATTAAAAGGCTTAGAATATCAAAAGGATTTAGAGCGATTAGCCTTCACTGCTGGAGGTAGAACACAAACTGCACCAGCGCAACGATTAACAGATTTTGTTGAAGGAAAATTATCAACAGATTTAAATCCAACATCGTATCAGCCAGGACTAAAGTCAGCCCCTTTACATTCACTTCTACCAAAACTAATTGGTGGTAGTTTACGTCAAGGATTTAAAGCTTTTGGTGACAAAATGAAAGGTTATTACACTTCCGAAGCCAACATAGTTGGTGTAGAAAGCAGAACCTCATCCCCTATTAGTATTCCTAGAAATGAAAATCTAGAACATCCAGAAATAGAAGGTCTATTCCCTTGTGGTGAAGGTGCTGGTTATGCGGGAGGTATTGTTTCTGCAGCCATGGATGGAGAAAGATGTGCCGAAGCTGCGTGTAAGTAAAGTTTCAATAGAAAATAAGAATTTACTTTTCCACAAACAAAATAATAGATGGATCAGAGCCACTTTTATTACCGCATCTATGGAATACTGAAAACTAATATTTAATTCCTATTTTTGCAGCACTAAAATTAAAAATACATGAACGCATTTATATTTCCAGGTCAGGGCGCACAGTTTTCAGGTATGGGTTTAGACCTTTACGAGAATTCTACTTTAGCACAAGAATTGTTTGAACAAGCCAACAGTATTTTAGGCTTTTCAATTACAGATGTGATGTTTCAAGGATCGGCTGAAGATTTAAAAGAAACAAAAGTAACTCAGCCTGCAATCTTCTTACATTCAGTAATTTTATCTAAAACTTTAGGAGATAGTTTTAAACCAGATATGGTGGCTGGACATTCTCTTGGAGAGTTTTCTGCATTAGTAGCAAATGGTACATTAACCTTTGAAGACGGATTAAAACTAGTTTCAAAACGTGCTATAGCCATGCAAAAAGCTTGCGAACTTCAACCAAGCACAATGGCTGCTGTTTTAGGTTTAGAAGACAATATAGTTGAAAAAATATGCGCCAATACTGAAGGAGTTGTTGTAGCTGCAAATTACAACTGTCCTGGACAACTAGTTATTTCAGGAGAAGTAGAAGCTGTCAACAAAGCGTGTGAAGCCTTGAAAGAAGCAGGAGCTAGACGTGCTCTAGTACTTCCTGTAGGTGGTGCGTTTCATTCGCCTTTAATGGAACCTGCTAGAGAGGAATTGGCTGCAGCAATAGAAAACACGTTTTTCAACAAACCAAACTGCCCAATTTATCAAAATGTAACAGCTTCTGCAGTAGTAGATGCGGTAGCAATTAAAACCAACTTAATTTCGCAATTGACTGCTCCTGTAAAATGGACACAATCTGTACAGCAAATGATTACCGATGGAGCTACTTTATTTACTGAAGTTGGTCCAGGAAATGTTTTGCAAGGCTTGGTGAAAAAAATTAATAGAGAAGCACAAACAGCTGCGGCTAATTATACAAAAGAAGCTTAATGAAATTATCTCGAAATACATTCATTGTTCTTCTTATTATAGTAAATATTGCTCTAGATCAAATTACTAAGGTTTTAACACGTCTTTATGTTGTTCCTGGAAGCGAAACTCCTATAATTGGAAATTTATTTACATTACATAATGTAGAGAATGCAGGTGCATTTCTTGGTATGGGAAGTGATTTAAATCCTACTTTAAGAATTGTCTTTCTCTTGCTTTTACCAATACTAGTATTAGGATATGTAACAGTTCATATAATTAGAAACAAGGAACTAGACAAACTATCTTTAATAGGATTCTGCTGTATAGTTGGAGGAGGAATTGCTAACGTTTACGATAGAATAGTATATGGATCTGTAACAGATTTCTTCCACATTGATTTAGGAGGAGTTTTTAGAACTGGAATTTTCAATTTTGCTGATATGTCAGTCATGCTAGGACTTGGACTTCTTTTATATGCTGGATTTAAAACACGAAAAGAAACAAAAACTACATAAAAAAAGCCTCTATTTTTAGAGGCTTTATTTTTTTATCTTGCTAGATTACAAGCTTCGCAATCTTTAACTTCACCATAATAGGTTTCTCGATATTTGTGAATTGTTTTGATTGGAATGCTCAAAAACGTTTTCCGAATATAAGTTACTTTTGTAAGTAACTCTCCCATTTTAGGTGTATACCTTTTCTCTTCTTTTGTTTCTCTTTGTACTGTAATCAATTTCATGTTTTCCGTTATCATTTTGCACAAAGTAACGAATTTTATTGGCCAATTCCAAATAAAACAACCTAAAGCATTGATAATCAATATCGATTCCTCAATCCACTAATAGATGGCTTGATTTATTATCAGATTACTACTTTTGTAGTCTATTTCTTAAAGAATCCTCATTTTTTAGGAATTAGCAATTTTTTGTTCCCACTTCCATGCAGAACGCATAGCATCTTCAAGCGTTAATTGAGACATCCAACCTAATTCTTCGTTTGCCTTTTGGGTATCAGCATAAACTGAAACCACGTCGCCTTCTCTTCTTTCAGCTATTCGATAATTTAATTTTTCACCAGAAACACGTTCAAATGCCTGAATAACTTCCAACACAGAACTTCCTGTTCCTGTTCCTAAATTAAAGACTTCATAATTGGTCTTATTATTTTTATCTAAAAGTCTTCCTAGAGCAATTACATGGGCTTTTGCTAAATCTACAACATGAATATAGTCTCGAATACACGTACCATCAATAGTTGGATAATCATCACCAAAAACAGATAACTGTTCTCTTTTTCCAATTGCAGTTTGAGTAATAAATGGAACTAAGTTTTGAGGAATTCCTAAAGGCAATTCACCAATTAAAGCTGTTTCATGAGCTCCAATAGGGTTAAAATATCTTAAAGAAATAGCGTTAAAATTAGTCGAAATTTTGCAAAGGTCCTTAATAATCTCTTCTCCTATTTGTTTAGAGTTTCCATAAGGTGAAATGGCTGGTTTTATAGGTGCCGATTCATTAATAGGTAAGGAATCCGGCTCTCCATAAACCGTACACGATGAACTAAATATAAAGTTTGTCGTCTCTAATTTATTATATTCCCGAAGTAAATAAACTAATGTATTGACATTGTTTTCATAATACATTAAAGGCTCATTAACACTTTCATTTACAGCTTTACTTGCAGCAAAGTGTATAACACCATCTATATTATTGTGTTTCTGAAAAAAGTCTTGAACTAGATTTCTCTCTTTTAAGTCTATGTTTAAAAACTCAGGTTTTTTTCCGGTAATTGACGAAATTCCATCTAAAACTTCTATAGAAGAGTTGGAAAGATTATCAATAATTACTACATCAAAACCTTTATTTTGAAGTTCAACAACGGTGTGAGAGCCTATAAAACCAAGACCTCCTGTAACTAAAATTTTAGCCATTTATATATTCTATAATTTTAGATGCAATAAATTCAATTTGTTCATCATCTAGTTCAGTATGCATTGGTAACGAGATTACATCCTTTACTAATTGGTTTGTAACTACAAAATCAGATTCATTGTAACGAGAATCCTGATAAGCTTTTTGTTTGTGCAGTGGAATTGGGTAATATACTCCACAAGGAATATCGTTTTCGTTTAAAAACTTTACTAGCCCATCCCTATCAACTCCATTTAACTTCAATGTGTATTGATGAAACACGTGGTTATCTGGAGTACCATACTCAAATGGTGTAGATATTTTATCTATATTTTTAAAAGCGGCGTTATATTTATTTGCAGCCTCTCTCCTAGCTTTATTGTAGTTATCCAAATGTTTTAATTTAACATCTAAAACTGCTGCTTGAATAGAATCTAATCTAGAATTCACACCAACCACATCATGATGATAGCGCTCGTACATACCATGATTAACAATTCCTCTAATCATATGTGCTAGATCATCGTCGTTGGTAAAAATGGCTCCTCCATCTCCATAACAACCTAGGTTTTTAGAAGGAAAGAAGGAAGTTGAAGCTACGTGACCAATAGTTCCCGATTTGGCTTTTTTACCATTACTAAATGTATAAGTTGCGCCAATTGCCTGAGCATTATCTTCAATAACATATAAATTATGCTCTTTAGCTAAATCCATAATTTCCTCCATATTGGCACACTGTCCGAATAAATGTACAGGAACAATAGCCTTAGTCTTTGGCGTTATGGCATTTTTTATAGCCTCAATATTTATATTAAAATCATCCGGATTAACATCAACTAAAACCGGAGTTAATTGCAACAACGCGATAACCTCAACAGTTGCTGCGAAGGTAAAATCGGCAGTTATAACCTCATCCCCTGGTTTTAAACCTAGTCCCATCATGGCAATTTGCAATGCATCTGTACCATTAGCACATGGAATAACGTGCTTAACGCCTAAATAGTTTTCAAGATTTTTTTGAAACTCATGAACCTTTGGTCCATTAATGAAAGATGTGTTTTCAATTACTTCTTGAATATCAAGATTAACAGCATCTTTTATAGCCTTATACTGACCTTTAAGGTCAACCATTTGAATTTTTTTCATACCGTGCAAAATTACAAAATTAGTATACGTTAACCAATGAAATTTTATCAAAGAAGTGTATTTTAGCAATAAAGATTTAAAATTGCAACCAATTTATAATTTAGGTATTTACGTAGCTAACATAGCGTTAAAAGCAATCTCTATCTTCAACCACAAAATTAAATTAGGAGTTGAAGGAAGAAAAAGCACTTTTGACATATTAAAATCTAAGATTTCAGAAACCGACAAAACTTTATGGTTCCATTGCGCATCTTTAGGTGAATATGAACAAGGACTTCCTGTTTTCAAGGAATTACGAAAAAATTATCCTAACCATAAAATAGTCTTATCTTTCTTTTCTCCTTCTGGATACGAAATCAGAAAAAATACTGAAATCGCCGATATAGTTGTATACCTGCCATTAGACACAAAAAAGAATTCGAAAACGTTTTTGGACCTAGTTCATCCTGAATTAACCATATTTATAAAGTATGATATTTGGCCTAATATTTTAAATGAATTAAAGCAAAGAGGTTTAAAAGCTATTCTAATTTCCGCATTGTTTAGAGAAAATCAGATTTACTTTAAATTTTATGGAAAATTCATGAGAAACGCCTTGTTTGCCTTTCAGCATGTTTTCACTCAAGATAAAAATTCAAAAAACTTATTAGAAAAAATTGGTTATTCAGAAGTTAGTGTTTCAGGAGACACCAGATTTGATCGTGTTTACAGTCAATTAGAACAAGACAATCAGTTAGATTTTATTGAACAATTTAAAGGCAATAAACTTTGCATTGTTGCGGGAAGCACTTGGCCTGAAGACGAAGCTTTTATAATTCCGTACATAAATTCCTTAGAAACGGACGATGTGAAATTTATAATTGCTCCACACAACATAAAAACTTCTCAAATTGGAAAATTAAAACAAGGCATTAACAAAAAAACAGTACTCTTTTCTGAGAAAGAAAAAAGTAATATTTCTCACGCTCAAGTCCTCATATTAGACACAATTGGATTATTAACTAAGGTTTATAACTATGCAAATCTGGCTTATGTAGGTGGTGCGGTAGGCAAAACAGGTCTCCATAACACGCTTGAACCGGCAGTTTTTGGTGTTCCAATTATTATAGGTGAACATTTTAATAATTTTCCTGAGGCTAAATTTATGATAAAAAATCAAGGTATGTTTTCGGTTAATTCAAAAGAAGATCTCGCTCAGACAATTGATAATCTGATACATAGTGAAAATTTAAGAATTTCATCGGGACAAATTAATTTAAATTATATTAAAAATAATCGAGGAGCTGTAATCCAAATCATGTCTTATTTACGTATATACAATGATTAATTTACGACCGAAATAATTTATGTTAAAAATTGTTAACAAAATTTGTTAAAGTTATTAAATAAGTTATTAAATTCGTACCATTAATTTTTAACACTAAAACTATAACTAATGAACAAATTATTTTTAAGTACAGTACTATTATTATGTCTAAGTTTAACATTCACTTCTTGTAGAGATACAAAAGAAGAAAATGCTGCTGATGCAATTGAAAACGCTGCTGAAGCTGCTGAAGAAACTGCTGCTGATGCTGCTGACACTGTTGGTGATGCAATGGAAGAAGCTGGAGACGCTATCGAAGATGCAGTTGATGCAACTGGTAATGTAATCGAAAATGCTGCTGACGCAACAGGTGAAGCTATTGACAATGCTGCTGACGCAACAGGTAAAGCTGCTCAAGATGCTGCTAATGCAACAGAAAAAGCTGCTAAAGATGCTGCTGATGCAGTAAAAGGTAAATAATTACAACTTACTTTCTTAAAACATAAAGACTCTCAACAACTTGAGGGTCTTTTTTTTTATTTAAAAAATCATATATCAATTTCTTTAACTGGTGAAGATTTGTTAATAAACAAACCGTGACTTTAGATATTATACTATTGAAAAAACCAATAAAAATTCTGAAATTGAAAATACTGATTAAGAAAACATCCTAAAAACTTTTCTCAAACCTATCATTTACAAAAAAACATTGCACTTCACCAATTAGTCAACCTACATTTGAAAACACCTAAATAGCATTTGCCAGTCTTACTTTTTCATAAAGAAACCTACTTTGAACACTTTTTAACCCCATCTGAAACAAAAATATAAGCAAAAATCAAAAACACCCTTACTTATTATCCATAGCTGTTAGTAACTCCAAAAAACTGTTTTTCAGCGGCTGTCTTTATTTTTCTAATCAGTTTTAATAACGCCTTTCAAATAGTTATACATCTCTGTTTTTAACAAATAACTTTCGATAATAAAATCGTAAATATTTTTTTCAAGGTTATTTTGAGCACTAATAAAATAATTATCACAAGCCAACTCGTCGCATTCTATTTTTTGGGTTATTTGGCTGGCCTGAAAATTTGCTTCAGTAATTAACATATCACATTTATTGAAAGCTTTTAAAATTTCCTTTTTAAATCGTTCAAGATTTTCAAAAAGATCCCTCATGTTTTCCTTGTATATAGAGGTATTCACCAAGAAATTCAAAAAGTCTAAATCTTCTTTTAAAAACTGAAGATTAGCCCGAAACCGCTGCATATTATATTGCAGTTCCGCAATTGTTTTTTCGTTATTAAAGCTCTTATATTCTTGACTTGTTTTCATAAAAAAATTCTTAATAAATTATAGTACAATTGTTACGGTGTCTTGAAGCTTTGGAATACTAGCTTCCCAATTATATTTATCTTTAATTTTAACCCTAAATGCATCTAAGGCCATAGGTTCTCCATGGATTAAATAAATCTTTTCTGGAATATTTTTAATATTTCCCATCCAATCTATAAGTCCTTCTTGATCGGCATGAGCCGATAGGCTTTCCATATGCTTAACGGTTGCTTTTACTGGATAATATTTTCCAAAAAATTTGATTTCATGAACACCTTCTAACAGCTGTCTTCCTCTTGTTCCTTCCGCTTGAAACCCCACTATTAAAACAGTTGTTGATGGTTCATCTATAAGTTGTTGTAAATAAGTCAAAACTCTTCCTCCTGTTACCATTCCGCTTCCCGCAATAACTATTTTTGCTCGTTTATCATCAATGGTTTCCCAGGTTTCTTTATAGGATTGAATTATATTAAAATGGCTACACATAGCGTTATATTCTTCTTTTGAAAGCTTGTGCCACTCTGGAAAATGATTAAACACATCCAGAACATTATTTCCCATTGGACTATCTACAAAAATTGGGATGTTTGGGATTTTGTTTTTTTTATATAATTTCCAAAGAATATACATTAATGCCTGAAGCCTCTCTACAGCAAAACTCGGGATAATTAGGTTGCCTTTTTTATGGATTGTATCTGTAATTATTTCTGACAATATTCCATCTACATCTTCTTTTGGGTGGAGTTTATTTCCATATGTACTTTCAATAAATAAAACATCTGCCCACTCTGGTTTTTTAGGTTTATCCAATAAATAATCTTTGATTCTACCAATATCTCCCGAAAACACAAAACGTTTTCCATGAATATCTAATTCGATAAATGTGGCCCCAATAATATGCCCGTTGTATTGAAATCTATACAATATGTTTTCTGTTAATTCAATCCATTTATCTTCTTGTTCCATTTGGAACATATCTATGGTTTTTTCAGCTTCGCTAGTAGTGTAAAAAGGTAATGCAGGAGCATGTTTACTATACTTTTCTTCATTGGCTTTTTTAGCTTCTTCCTCATGAATTCTAGCGCTATCCTTCAAAATAATTTCAGCAATAGCTAAGGTTGGGGCTGTTCCAATTATTTTACCATGAAACCCTTGTTTAACAAGTCTAGGTAAATAACCTACATGATCTAAATGTCCATGTGTTAGCAAAACCAAATCTATATCCTCAACATCAACAGATAAATCTTCCCAATTCAACTCTCTTAATTCTTTAAGACCTTGAAACATGCCGCAATCTATCATTATATTTTTCTCGGGTGTCTCTAAAAGGTATTTAGAACCTGTTACAACACCGGCTGCTCCTAAAAAATGAATTTTAACTACGTTTTTCATGGGTTAACTATTACAAAGTTCTTTTATCTCTTTTAGAATTTTCTCTTTTCTAACTTCAGAAATACCCAAGTGATCTAAGAAAAAAGAATCTCCAATTAAATCTCTACATAAAACTAAATCTCTACTTAATAAAAACTGTTTTTCTCTTTTAGTCAATAAGTTTGAAACCGTAATTGGATACAAACCTAATCTAACTATCTTATCCTTTAATCCATCTTCTTTTGGATAATCCCAACTCAACAGTTTTAATCCTATACATTTTCCATATTGCAACGCATCATCGGTAAAACGAGTATTAGTTACTACATAACCTTCGTTTAGTTTTGTTTTATGCGACTTGGTATCCCAATGAGTTTTAACATCATTAAACCTAGAAGCTATGTAAAGTGGCACTTTTACGTTGCAATTCCTACCTTCTTCACTATGAAACTTACATTCAACCATAGTCATTTCATCGTTTTTGGTAGCAACTACATCTATTTCATGAGGCACACAAGAGCCTTGTAATATTTTACCAACCTGTACTTTATATCCTGAATATTTAAACACAGCGGCTATAAAATTTTCAAACGGAAAACCAGTTGGCCCAAGTTCATAAATGGCTTTTTTTAATTTGTATTTAGAAGCATAACAACTACTCTTCTTTTTTAACAAAGCAAAAGCTCTATTATAAATTTCCTTTGTTGAAATGCCTTGATATAATTCGTCTCGAACCTTATTGATTATCTGGTCTACCAATTCTTTGTCTGCTCCTGAATGACTTAAAGAACCACGTAATTTTTCGATCGAAAATCTCACTTTTTCTCCTGAAGATTTAATAATTTCTATGTTAGGATCCATATTCATGAAGTTAAAGCTAATCAGAAAAGTTAAGAATTCCCGATTTTTGTTTAGTTACTTTTTTGTTTTTGAAGGAATTACCAAAAATGGAATATTCAAATGAAATCCAATCTGACTAATAGTGGATTTAAAAAATAAATTTTCAAAAAATGAATGTTTGTTATTAATCATTATTAACAAATCGGTTGGTGTTGTCGTTTGGAAGTCGCTTATTGCTTGAGTTACTTCTTGACTTTTAACACTAAAAAACTCGTGTTTTAAGTCTTTAAATTTCGTGAACAAGGTAACTTTATTCTTTTTTTGGTCTGAAGTCAACTCCCTACCATAAGACACATTTAAAACATTAATCTTAGCTTCATTGTATTTAGATATTTCAACAAGCGGTTTTATCTGGTTATCATCATAATCGATTTCGTAGTCTGTTGGAAATAAGATATGACTTGGAGTTTGATAATTAAAACCATCAGGAACGGCTAATACAGGACATTTTGCTTGTTTAAAAACATGAACCGTATTCGAGCCAAACAATACTTCTTTTGCTCCTGTAGCCCCTTTAGTCCCCATAATAACATAATCTATTTGGTGTTCTTTTACTTGATCTGCCACTTCTAAAGTAAGTGTATTAAAAACCACTTGACTTATAAAAGTATGATTTGGATTACTAAACTCCTCTATCATTCTCTGTTCAAGCTTCTTCATAGATATTATAGCTTGTTGTTTTACAACATCTTCCAAACCTATTTGTGAAGGACTTAACATAACGTATTCAACGTGATATACAATGGGAGTGTAAGTATTCAACAAATGAAAAGTACACACTTCATCTTTAAACAATTGGAGTGCGTAAGAAATAGCATTCCATGAGTTTTCTGAAAAATCTGTTGGCAGGAGTATTTGTTTCATAGTTTGAATGTTTAAATATTTTCATTTTGCATAGATATTACTATATACCTATTACACACGCTTTATATTTTGCAAAGCCAAAAACGGGATATCCAGATTTAAACTAAGTTTTGAAATGGTAGACGGGTACAAAATATCTTCTAGGAAGGAATGCCTAGAATTCACCATAACCAACATATCTACCTTTTCCGATTTTATGTAATTATTAATAGTTTCTAATATATTTGATTCGTTTTTTACAACTAATTCTATTTGATTTTTACAAACGGTTTCTTTTAAAAAAGCTAAATTATCTTCTTGGCGTAACGATAGTTTTTCACTTCTAGAAACGTACAGTAAATCTATAACAGCTCTGTATGGAGAAGCTAAATCGCATAAAAACTTTAATTCGCGACGTTTATATGGAATCATAAAATTGGTTGGAAAAAGAATATGTTTGGGTTGAGTGTAGGTATAATTTTCTGGTATGGCCAGTACAGGACACTGCACATATTTTAATACTTGTAAGGTATGACTTCCGAAAGTTATCTTCTTATCATTTGTTTCGCCTCGAGTTCCCATTACAATAACATCTATATTTTCTTTATCAACCACCTCATCAGCACCATCAACCAAAAGACTCTTTGAAGAAACTATGTGAAACGTATGTCTAGGATTGGGAGATATTTCTAGAATTTGTTGAAGGATTTTATCTAAATTTTCCAAAGACTTTTTTTCAATCTTTTTTGTAACAACTTCTAACTCTTCACGTGTGATTACATCATTAGTTGCATAAATTTCTTCTTGATAAGTGTGTAAAATATAAAATTGACTAACCTCATACTTAAAAAGCGATAAGGCATATTTTATAGCATTCATGGAATTGACTGAAAAGTCCGTAGGTATCAAAATTTTTCTCATAGTAAAAGTTTTAAGCTCGTCTTATAAACTTAAAGTTTTACCAATCCTTAAACTATGATATATATCAGACAAACAGACTTTTAAGAAAAAAAAATGGGAACTTGTATTAATTCTAATTTAATTAAGATTCCTGAATTTCAATTAACCTCTATTATAAATTTTAATCTCATTTTTATACTTAAAAAAACACTAGACCTTTTAATTTTAGTAATTTATAACGACACAAACGACTTCTTGAAAACCTCAACTATATTAAAAAACCAATACAATTTTTGGCTGTTTCAATCATGACATTATTTGGTTAAATCTGAAGTTTTACTCGCTTTAATATGGCACAATATTGTAAGCTATGTTCAATAAGAAAACTCCAATTAGAAACAGTAACATATAAATTACCTGAACAAACTTCACGTTTATATAATTAATTCTTTTAACTGTTTGTTTTGGAAAAGTGAACAAGGCTAAGCCTATAAATAAGGCAAACCAACCTATTAGAGTGATAATTAATGTCCAATTAGGCTCCCAAATATTATGAACCAAGATATTGAGCAAACCAACAATAATAGCAATGAATGAAGTAACTATTAAAAACTTCTCGTCTCGTAAAAACGAAAATATTTCTTTAATACGCTTGGGATAAAAACTTAATATGACAAAAAACACAAGTAAATACCAACCCCAAAATTTAGCTAAGAAAATAGACATGTCCATAAGTTATTTGTTTTTAGATTAATCAATGGTTTATATAAAACCATATTTAGCCACTGCTAATTATGCAAGACTAAAAACGGAATATTTATATGATAGCTGATTTCCTCAACTTTTGAATGAAATAAAATCTGCTGAAAATAATTCAGATTCTTAGCTACCATGGTAATCATATCTACATCTCTACTTTCAACAAACCCCTGAACAGCCGCTTCAACATCCTTATTGATTAAAAATTGAAAACTATGAGGTTGTTCTTGAAAATAATTTTTTAAGAATTCTTTATTTTTTATTTGATCGCTATTTAATTCGGCTGTTTTTCTACTAATATGAACCACACTAAGAGTGGCACTGTTTTTTTGAAGAATCTGCAATATATAATCTAAAGTATTTAGATTGTATTCCATGGCGAAGTCTGTTGGAAAGGCCAACTCTTTAATTTTTTTATATCTAGCATTTTCCGGAACTATCAAGGTAGTGCAAGCTACTTTAGTGATTATATCACCCGTATTGCTGCCAATAATAGTTGTTTTAAGACCTGAAGCCCCTTTAGTACCCAATACAATTAGTTCAATGTTTTTATTTTTAACCTGATCGCGAATAGACTGTACTAAAAAGTTCTGATCTGCAATAGTGAAAAACTGATGTTTTAGGCTTGAAGGAATTTCCTTGAAAATCCTTTCTTTAAATTGATGTAATTGGGTTTTAGCCGATTTGGTATATACATTTTCCACCACATCCTGAGTAGGCAAATAAGGCACTTCGTTTAGAAGTAGATGGCTTAATCTGTTAACGTGAAGTAGAAAAAAATTACAAGTAGTTTCCTCGTGAAAATCTATAGCATATTTAATAGCATTCCACGAGTTTTCAGAAAAATCTGTTGGCAATAATACATTTTTCATTTCACTGTAACTTAAAACTCAAATGTAAGTCGAGGAAGTTCAAAACAAAATGATATCCATCATATTGCCAATAAGACGATGCTTAATAAATTTCTTTTAATCCTTCTAGATCTAAAATTTTTATATTTCTACCTTCAATTTCAATAAGCCCTTGTTTTTTAAAATGAGTCATAGTTCTAATCAAGGTTTCCGTTGCAATTCCTGCAACACTTGCTAAGTCGCTTCTAGAAATTCTTATGGCATCGTCAGGGTTTCTGTTCAATTTTTCTGCAAATTTAATAATGGTTTGAGCTGTTTTCTGGTTTACAGAACCATAGGCCATTTGAAGTAATTGCTCTTTAACATTAAAAAGATTATCGGTGAGTAATTGAATAAGCTCTAAAGTTACTTGATGATTATTTTCCAAAACTTCTTTTAAAACCGTTTTAGAAATGCTTACTACAGTGGTCTTTTTTATTGCGGTGGCAGATTCTTGATAAGGTTTATTATGAATAAATGAAATATAACCAAATAAATCATCTTCCTTATAAAGTGCCGTTATAAGTTCTTTTCCTTTTTCATCCAATTTATGGCATTTTACTATGCCTTTACTAATTAAATAAACCGCATTAGAATGCTCTCCTTCCAAATAAATACTGTCTCCTTCAGAAAAATGAATGGTTTCACCATTATCATCAAGAAAATTTTTAAGGTCATTTAAGGTTTTTAATTCATCCTCTTGAGAGTTTGGAATAGCATTACTTTGCCTAGTTTCTTTTAAAATTAAAGCCTTTGCTAATCTGCTTTCTATAGCACTAATTAAATCTAACTCATTAAAAGGCTTGGTTAAATAGTCGTCTGCGCCTAAGTTCATACCTTTTCTAACATCTTGAGTTTCGGTTTTTGCCGATAGATAAATAAAAGGGATACTTTGAGTTTCTGGATGTTTTGACAGCTCTTCTAAAACACCATATCCATCTAATTCCGGCATCATTATATCACAAACTATTATATCTGGTAAACTTTGTTTTGCCATCACAACTCCAACTTTTCCATTAGGAGCAGCAAGAACCTTGTAATTGGACAGTTCCAATAACTCTGTTGTGTTTTCTCTTAAAACAATATCGTCTTCAATTAATAATATGGTTTTCATTGATTTTAGTTTAGTGTTTCCCATACAGTATTTAGGGTCTTCACCCTTTAATTATTTACTTATTAATCCTGAATAAGGTTTTCATTATTTGCTTTGTTTGGCAAAGTCAGGATAAATGTACTGCCTACATGTTCTTTACTTGTAAACGAAATGCTTCCTCCCAAATTCTCTACATGGCTTTTCACTATGTTGAGTCCAATTCCTGTTCCTTGTGTTGTTAGTACGTTTTCTGCTCTAAAATATCGGTTGAAAATATTTTTTTGATCAATTTCGGGAATCCCAACACCTTCATCTATGACTTTAAAATAAGTTGATTTATCGTCTTGAGTGATTTCAATAGCTATGTTTGAATTTTCTGAAGAATACTTAATGGCATTATGAATAATATTGGACAAACTTAAGTCGAGAACTCGTTCATCTTGATGCATTGAAAGCTCATCTATATTCTCTGGATACTTAATTTTTTGACCATCCTTTAGCAACATGTTTGAATTATAAACAACCTCGTTTAACACTTTACTTAGTTTAAAGGTTTTGAAACTATAACTAACTTTTCCGGATTCAAGCTTTTCAACCGAAAGGAAGTCGTTTAAAATATTATTTAAGTTATTTACAATATTTGTAATGGTGTTAATATGCTTATCGCGCTTCTCCTGTTGGACTTCCAATGTGTATTTTTTCAAAAGCATGGCCGAAGTTAAAATCCCACTCAATGGCGTTTTAAATTCATGAGAAACTAGCGACAAAAACTTTGTTTTTAACTCATTAAGCTCTTTTTCTTTTTTAAGAGCTTCCTGTAACTCATGGGTTTGCTCATCTACCTGTTCCTTTAAATTTTTAGCATGATTTTCAAGCTGTTTTTGAGTATTCTCAATATATTTATTAGTTAGATGTTTTTCTATAGCAATTCCCGCTAACTTATTCCCAACATTTAATACCTGCTTATTTAAATCGCTAAAATCTTGTTTTTCTTTTCTGTAAATAGCAAAAACACCTAATATTTGGTTTTTAGAAGATACAACAGGAATGGTCCAACACGATTTTAATCCAAGTGGTAAAATTAAATGTTTGTAACTTTTCCATAAGTCGTGCTTTTCTATATCTGAAACCACAACTTCTTCTTTTAAGAAATTTGAAGATTTATTGTAATCAATATGCTTTGTGTTTAATAATTCCTCTATGTTTTTATGATAACTTGGAGGCAAACTTGGAGCAATCAAAGAATGTGAACTTTGCATTTCTTCATTTAACAAGAGTAAAGAAATAAATGCATCTTTTGATTGCTCCTCAATTAAACAAACAACATCTTTTAAAATAGTTTGGAGTGGCTCATCTAAAGCTATGGATTCCAAAATATGATTTTGCTTTAACTTAAAGTCCTCTTGTTTTTTCCTTTCAGTGATATCTAAAATTACTGCAACAAAAACCTCCTTATCCTCAAAATTAGACATTTGCAAGTGGACTTCTATCGGATAAATAGTGCCGTTTTTTCTAACATGCTTTGTTTCAAATTCTAGTTTTTCAACCTTTCGTTTTAATAAACCATCAATTCGTTTTTTAAACTGACTTAGGGTGACATCAGGCTTTATATCAACAGGAGTCATGGTTTTCAGTTCTTCTAAAGAGTAATCTAAATTCTTTAGGGCAACATAATTGGCACTTAAAAACTTCAGGGATTTTGAATCAAAAACATATATTTCATTTAAAGATTCGTCTAATATAGTTGCTAAGTGCTCCTGAGTTTCCTTGGCTAACTTACTTTCAGTAATGTCATTTTGAATTCCCACAAAATGAGTTACAACCCCTAGGTCGTTTTTAATTGGGGTAATATGCAGTTCATTCCAAAACAAAGTACCGTCTTTTCTGTAGTTACGCAAAACAACGTGACAATTAGTTCCGTTTTTTAAGGCTGTATTAATTTTATTTACACTTTCCTGATCTGTATCATCTGCTTGTAAAAACCTAATATCTTGGTTTAAAATTTCTTCTTGAGAGTAACCAGAAAGTTTTTCGAAAGCTGTATTTGCATAAATTATGGGATGATTCTTTTGCAAAGCATCTGTAATTACAATACCATTGCTTGCAGATTTTAAAGCTTGACTTTTTATATGCAACGATTTTTCTATATCTAACCGATTAGAAATATCTATAATCAAGGCCATTACATAGGCTTCTCCTTTAATAGTGAACGGATTTAGTCCAACCTCAATAGGAAAGGTGCTACCATCTTTTCTAAGTCCATAAAGTACCCTATCTCCGCCCATGGTACGTTTTTCTCCATTCTTAAAGAATGCCTTAGAATATTTTACATGATTCTTGTGAAAATGCGTAGGGACCAAACAGTTTAAAGGCTGACTTAAAAGCTCGTTCTTGAGGTATCCGAACATGCCTTCTGAAGTTGAGTTTAATGCTACTATTTTTTGTTGTTTATCAACAATAACAATCCCTTCCGAAATAGCTTCTGAAAGAATCTCAAAAACATCATGATTGCTTTCTAGCATATTAGTTTTTTGAAATATAAATTAATCTTTAAAGTTACTTAATTTTATAGAAATGATAGGAAATTATACTGAAACAAATGTTAGATTTTAATTAAAACCTGAGTCTGAGGGATATCATTTTATATTTTCATATCTATCTTTAAATTGTTTTCATAATTAATTCCTTTATATTATGAAAAACAAAAAAAACTTAAACATTCAGTTTTATGAAGTTTTGGGAAAACTATTTTACGCCATTGCAGTTGCCGATGGAATGGTAGAAGTTTCTGAAGTAAATAAGTTAAAGGAAATTGTAAAAAAGGATTGGTTGTTGGTTGATAAAACCGAAGATGCCTTTCAAACAGATGCTGCGTATCAAATTGAAGTGGTTTTCGATTGGTTGCACTCTCAAAACAATTTAAATAGTGACAGCTTATTTAACGAATTTGTAACTTACAAGAATGAACACAGCCATTTTTTTACCTCAACTATAAAACAATTGATAATTAAAACGGCTCATGCCATTGCTGGTAGCTTCTCTAGAAAAAACAAATCGGAATTAATCTTGCTTGCAAAACTAGACATGGAATTAAAAAAAATATAATTTACAAAACATAAATGACCCAACTAAAAGACTGGATTTTAGAAAACCCAACAATTTACAGCATAGCCAAATTCGCTTTGATTGTAACTCTTGTTGTACTTATTATTCAGTTTTTAAGGCGCTACTTAAAAAAGAATATACCCGACACTTCTGCTCGTTATAAATCGCAAAAAACTGTAGAGTTTATAGGATATGTCTTGTTAGTTATCTTATCCTTTTCATATTTTACTGGCAACATTAAAGACCTAACTCTTGCCATAGGATTGTTTTCGGCAGGTATTGCCTTTACTCTTCAAGAATTAATTTTAAGTATTGTAGGTTCCATCTACATTTTTGTTGTTAATGTTTATAAACCAGGAGATAGAATTGAAATTAATGGTATTAAGGGAGACGTTATAGATGTAGATAGCATGTACACCACCATGATGGAAATTGGACAATGGGTATCTAGCGACAACTATAGTGGAAGAATTGTAAAATTAAGCAATGCCTTTGTTTTTAAAGGCCCGATTTACAACTACTCACAAGATTTTCCATTTATTTAGGATGAATTTAATTTACCTATAAGATATGGTTCGGACATAGAGTTAGCTAAGTCTATAGTTATTGATATAGCTTCAAAAGCATTAACCCAACACACAGTAAGTTCCAAAGCACAATGGAAAGAAGTAGTAAATAAATATTATATTGAGGACGCCGTAGTGGAACCTACATTAGCCATTAGCTTAACAGATAATTGGATTCAATTTAACTTAAGATATATTGTAGATTACAAAAAGCGAAGAATGACAAAGCATGGATTACACGATAGTATACTGAAAGCCTTTGAAGCCACTAACGGCAAAATTATTCTAGCCTCAACCACTATAGAGCTTATTAAAATACCTGAATTAAAAGTTGATGTTACCAAGTAAAAGAACCTATTCTAAATAATGAAAAGCTACTCGCTATTTACCATCCTACTTTTGTGTTTAGCCATTTTTTTGGTCGATTTCCTGGCATTTTACTGGTTTAAATCTATTACCAGTTTAATACCTTCAACTATTCTAAGGAATAGTATTCACATTCTTTTTTGGTTTTTTACATTAGGACTTATAGGAGCTATTATAACCTTAAAAATAAGACTGGATCATATTCAACCTAGAAGAAAACAATTGCTTATTTCTTCCCTATATGGCTTAACTATTTCATCCTTTATTCCAAAAATCATTTTTGTAATTGTGATGGCTGTTTTCTTTTTTACCAGTTATGTAATTTCAGAAAACAAATCTTTAATAGTCATTCCTCTTATTGGGTTATTTGCTGGTTTTCTACCTTTTTTTGCAATTGTTTACGGAATCTTTAAAGCTAGATATAATTTTAAGGTACACAAAGTTGAACTTTCATTTTCACATGTTCCAAAATCTTTTAATGGTTTAAAAATAGTTCAGATTTCCGATTTACATCTAGGAAGTTTTAATTACAGCTTTCATATTTTAGAAGGTGCCATAAAAAAAATCAATCAATTAGAACCAGATTTCCTATTCTTCACGGGAGATCTTGTTAATAATTATGCTTGGGAATTACGGGGTTGGCAGAAAGCTTTCAGGCACTTTTCACCCGAAATAAAAAAATACGCAATTTTAGGAAACCACGATTATGGCGACTACAGCAAATGGAATACTATTAAAGAAAAACAAGAAAATTTTGAAGCCATTAAAAAGTTTTACAAAGAAAACGATTTTAAATTGCTTCTTAACGAGGCTGAATTAATTGAAAATGAAAATGAAAAAATAGCTATAATTGGTGTAGAAAATTGGGGACATCCGCCCTTTAAAAAATATGGCGATTTGCAAAAAGCCATAGAAAACGCAGAAGATATTCCGTTTAAAATACTTTTATCCCACGACCCATCGCATTGGGACAGCGAAGTGATAGATCAAACCAATATCGCCTTAACACTTTCTGGACACACACATGGTATGCAAGCAGGCTTTAAATTAAAGAATATGGAATGGAGCCCCATAAAATACAAATACAAACAGTGGGCTGGATTATACAAGCATAACCAACAGTACTTATATGTAAACAGAGGTTTAGGCTGGCTTGGATTTCCTGGAAGACTAGGAATGAGACCCGAAATTACACTTATAGAAATAACAAAAGAATGAAGTTTTTAAACTGACATACGTCATATTCCTTCCAAAAAAATTAAACTAAGTTCGCATATACTTTAATAGCATTCTAAAAAGATAAATCACTTAAAAAAAGCAATGTCTTTTTTTTAACTTTTAATCTATGGAAGACCAATTACTAATACAAACCGAGAATTTTGAATTAACTCAATTAGATTTTTTAAAAAGAGTTTTAGTTGCTTTAGGTATTGGCCTAGTTTTAGGATTAGAAAGAGAGTTTTCGAACTTAAAAAAAGATGAAATTTTTGCAGGGTTACGCACACTTTCAATTGTTTCTCTTTTAGGTTTTGTTTGCGCTTTATTAAACTACATTATCAATCCATGGTTCTTTAGCCTTGGATTTTTAGGAGTCATTACCCTTGTTTCAATATCGTATTGGGTAACTTCACACAAAGGAGATATTGGCAGCACAACAGAATTCACCTCCATTTTCACCTATTTATTAGGTGGCTTAACATTTTTTGGACATATTGAGTTAAGCTTAGCCTTTACAGTAATTATTGTTGTTTTACTATCCTTAAAAATGAAATTCAAATCAATAGTTGGACAACTAACACAAACAGAACTGTCTGCATTTATTCGTTTTGTAATTATTGCTTTACTTATTTTACCATTTCTACCTGACACAAATTTTGGCCCTTACAACGTAATAAATCCAAGTGAAATTGGTTGGATAGTTGTATTAACCTCTGGAATCGGGTTTATTGGTTATATTTTAATGAAATTTCTAGACTCTAAAATAGGACTTCTTCTAACAGGGGTTTTTGGAGGTATGGTTTCCAGCACTGTAGTTTCTTGGGTGTTTTCCAAAAGAAGTGCTGAACACCCAGCCTTATCAAGCAGCTACGCCATTGCTGTTTTTGCAGCTGCAACGGTAATGATTGGCAGAGTTTTAGTTTGGGTCTTCGTGTTCAATCCTTCTATGGTAAACGGCTTGATTCTTCCTGTTCTAATAATGATTTTAACCGCTATTGGAGTTACATTTTATTTTTATAAGAAACATAATTTAATTCAATCTGAAACTGAAAAAATTCCATTAGGAGAGCCTTTAAATATCAGGGATGCTGTATTTTTTGGATTTATCTATACCGCTATATTAATTCTAGTTAGCTATGCAAGTACCAATTATGGCGACAGTGGAATTTATATTTCTAGTGCTATTAGTGCTTTAACAGACATTGATGCCATAACCATTTCCATGTCTAAATTAGGAGGAGACAGCATTCAATTTCTTACCGCTCAAAACGCCATTTTACTCGCCACACTTACTAATACTATAGTTAAAATAGGACTATCGTTGTGGTTTGGCAGCAAAGAACTAAAAAAATATGTATTAATAGGTTATGGACTTATTTTTATTGCTGGAATCGTTGGTTTTTTCATTTTAAACAACGGATAACTCCTTTTAACAAGCAGTGAATCAAGTAAGCCAAAGTTGTAATTTTAGATTCAAAACTTAAGCACACAAAACTCGTCTCTTCTGTAAACTGATCAATATCATAGGCTTTCTACTTAAATCCCATTAAGTTAGTAGTATAACTTATCCTTAAAAATATGTCCAACAGTACTAAAATAATTTATATCCTTATCAGCTTTGCTGCTCTTTTCTCTTTATTTTATGGATGGTATAAATTCACATATTCCATGGAAGAAGCTGCTTCTTTTGAGGTCAACTCCAAAGAAAACCAAACAAGTTTATTAATTGCCACACAAGGAAGTGAATTTAAAAACGGCCTAACAAATAACATTGTAAATTATTATAAAGAAAAAACTGTTTTTATTAAAGTAATTGACATCTCGAAATTAAAAAACATAGATATTAAAGACTTTAATGGTATACTTTTAATTCATACTTGGGAAAATACAAAACCTCCTATTTCCATTAAAAAATTTATAAACAACAATTCTCAGATTAAAGCCAAAACCATAGTGTATACAACATCAGGAGCTGGCACTAAAAAAATGAAAGATGTTGATGCCCTAACGGGAGAATCTAAAATTAATGATATAGACAAGGCTAGTAAGCAAATTATTGAGAAGTTAACACCTATTTTAAAAACGGAAAATATAAAAATATGATTGCAGACTTAGAGCATAGAGAATGTCAGTTTATCCTTGAAAATAATTTCATAGGACATTTAGGATACATTTCAGAAAACAAACCTTATGTGGTCCCTATTACTTATTTTTTTGACAAAGACGAAAACCATATAATTTGTTATTCAGGCGAAGGGCACAAAATACAAGCCATGCGGAAAAACAAACAAATTTCCTTACAAGTGGCAGATATAAAATCCGTTAACCATTGGAAATCTGTTTTAGTAAATGGGAATTTTCAACTCTATTTTGGCACCGAAGCAAGAGCTTATCTTCACACTTTTTCGCTAGGTATTAAGAATGTAATTACAGATACTAAACACAAAAAAGTTGATTTTATAAGTGAGTTTTCAAGTAAAATAGAATCTGATGAAGCTGCTTTTGTTTTTTTAATTAAAATTAAAAGTCTTATAGGCAAAAAAAGAAACTAATAACAAATATAATATGGCATACATCGATTATTATAAAATTTTGGGAGTTTCTAAAAGTGCTACGGAACAAGAAATTAAAAAAGCATATAGAAAATTAGCCCGCAAATATCATCCAGATTTAAATCCTAACGATAAAGAAGCTGAAATAAAATTCAAGGAAATTAATGAAGCGAACGAAGTTTTAAGCCATCCAGAAAATCGTAAAAAATACGACGAACACGGTAAAGATTGGAAGCACGCTGAAGAATTTGAAAGAACCAGACAGCAACAACAGGAAAGTAGGCATCAACAATATTCAGGCGGGTTTGATGACAGCGATTTTTCTGATTTCTTCGAGTCCATGTTTGGTGGAGCACGACAAAGAACAAGTAGTGCCATGTTTCGCGGACAGGATTATAATGCCGAGTTACAATTGGATTTAAGTGAGGTTTATACTAGTCATAAACGCACTTTAACTGTCAATAACAAAAACATTCGAATAAAAATCCCTGCTGGTATCGAAAATGGTCAGGTAATAAAAATTCCAGGTTATGGTGGCAAAGGCGTTAACAAAGGTCCTAACGGCGATTTATATATAAAATTTAATATTGTAAACAATACCAACTTCAAAAGAAACCATGATAATCTATACACTACTGTAGATTTAGATCTTTACAAATCTCTTTTAGGTGGAGACGTTACAGTAAACACCTTTGATGGCAAGGTTAAACTAAAAGTAAAACCCGAAACCCAAAATGGAACTCAGGTAAAACTAAAAGGCAAAGGTTTTCCTGTTTATAAAAAAGATGGTCAGTTTGGCGATTTATATATAACGTACAACATAAAAACACCAACAAACCTTACTACCAAGGAAAAAGAATTATTTACTGAATTAGCAAAATTAAGATGATTATGGACACAGAAAACTTAATAACCATACAAGAGTTTTGCTCGATTTATAAGGTTCCAAAAACATTTATAACCTCCTTATACGAATTTGAGTTAATTGAAATTACAACAAAAGAAAATACACCATGTGTTCGTGTAACACAAATAAAGGAAATTGAAAAGCTTATTAGATTCCATTATGAAATGGATATTAATTTAGAAGGAATTCATGCTATTGCAAATTTGTTAAATAAGGTGGAAACCTTACAGAATGAAATAAAAAATCTCCATAACAAATTAGATTTCTACGAAAGGGAATAAATTCAGATATTGCTGCCAAATCAAATGTTGAATAATCAAATAGTACATCATGCTAATTAGAAGAGCTAAAGTAGAGGAATCAAAAGCAATTGCGCCATTTATGATGCTTGCCATGAACGACATTGTATTTCAATTTATTGGAGAGAATTCCACGGAAAAAGCTACTCAGTTTTTAGAACATCTTATTAGTAAAATTGGAAATCAATATTCTTATGAAAATTGTTGGGTTGTAGAAAATGAAGGTCAAATTATTGCTGCAGCAAATGTTTATGATGGAGGAAAGCTTTATGAACTTAGAGCACCTGTAGCCGAAACAATTAAAGAGATGTTTAACAGAGATTTTAACCCAGAAGATGAAACGCAAGAAGGAGAGTTTTATATTGATTGCGTAGGTGTGGATCCTAGTCAACAAGCCAAAGGAATTGGCTCTAAAATTTTTCAGTTTTTAATTGAAGAGTATGTTGCTAATAGAAATGAAACATTGGGTTTATTAGTAGATAAAGACAACCCAAACGCTAAAAAACTATACTTAAAATTAGGGTTTGAAGTTATGGGAGAAAAAACTTTAGCTGGGAAGAAATTGGATCACCTTCAAATAAAAAACAATAACCATTCATAGGTAAAACCGCTTTTTCTTATTCCTTCTGATTTTCAGCCTTCCTCTCTTCTTTTTCTAACTTTCTAAAATAACCACGAGTTAAGATGTTATGTTTTAAAGCTTCCATATTTTGATTAAACTTATCCGTCCCCTCATTAATATGTTTAACAGATTCTTCAAGTTGTTTTACTAATACGGAATCATTAAACAAATAATTAACGGCACCTTCACCCTCTTTAAAATTGGTAATGGTTTCGTTTAAGTTGGAGATTACAGATTGGATTTCTACACTTGAAGTTTCTAGATTAGAAATAATATGTCTTACTTTATTTCCTTCGGTAGTATCAGTCAATAAAACACCAGCAACACTTTCATTTAAATCAATTTGACTTATAAGAGAATTAAGTTGCAACATGGTTCTATTGGCTTCTTGACTTGTAAGTTTTAAATTATTTAGAGTTTGCTTGATGTCGTTGGTTGCAATGGTGTCGTTAATTAACATTCCCAAAGTTCCTTTACCTTTTGTTATATCATTTACAATATCCAATAATTTTGAAGTTAATAAAGCTGCATTTTCATTGGTCGTGTTTAAAGTGTTTAGCATTTCACCTGTTCCAATTTTTGTATACGTTTTAATCACATCTCCTTGACTTATTGGCTCAGCAGAACCTTCGCCTGGGATAATATTTACAATCATATTTCCAACTAAACCATCAGAACCTATTGTAGCTATAGCATTTTTTTTTATATGCCTAACCATCTTTTCATTAATAATCAATTCTACATTTATGGTAGAATCATTTCTTATGGCTATGTTTTTTACTATTCCAACATTAATTCCAGAATAACGCACATTATTGCCTTGCATAAGGCCATTCACATTATTAAAATTAGCGCTTATGGTAAAAGTTTTATCGAACATATTTTTCTGGTCGCCAATAAAATAGATAGCCGTTATAAAAATAACCAAGCCAATAATTACAAAAAGACCTAGATTAAAAGTTTCCTTTTTAGTTTTTTTCATCGAGTTATTTTTAAATCATTTAAAAAACGCTTTTACTTGTTCTTCTTCCGAAGAAGCTAATTCTGCGAAAGTACCTTCGGCATAATTAGTACCATCCACCAATAAGATCATACGTTCACTAACTACTCTAGCACAATCCACATCGTGTGTAATAATTAACGAAGAAGTTTTATACTGTTTTTGCACACGCCTCATTAACTCAATAATTTCTTTTGACGTTATGGGGTCCAATCCACTAGTAGGCTCATCGTATAGAATAATTTTAGGTTTTAAAATAAGTGCTCTTGCCAAAGCAATCCGTTTTTTCATTCCTCCAGAAAGCTCAGAAGGCATTAAATTAATAGTATGTGCCAAACCTACACTTTCCAGAGCTTCCATTACTAAGGCTGTGGTATCGGTTATATCTCCGAACTTCTTTTTATGTCTACGCAATGGAAATTCTAAGTTTTCTCTAACGGTCATGGAATCATAAAGTGCGTTTCCTTGAAACAGAAACCCTATTTCTGTACGGATTTCGTCCAACTCTACACGACTAAGCTTAGTAATATCCCTTCCCATAACCTTTATACTTCCCGAGTCTACTTCCATTAAGCCAACCAGACATTTAATCATAACTGATTTACCTGAGCCAGACTTTCCCATAATGACGAGATTTTCACCTTCATAAAGCTCAAGGTTAAATCCGTTTAAAACATGATTGTTTCCAAAGGATTTTCTTAATTCAACAATTTCAAGCATTAGATTTCTTGATTCTACCTTCTTAAATATATCTGGTATGTTTTCAGTTTGATTCATTTATTAAAGTTCAATAAATATGTCGGTTACAAAAACAGCAATAAAATCTAAAATAAATAAAAGCATAGAGGCATAAACTACAGCAGAATTTGCTGCCTGCCCGACCCCTACAGTTCCCTTTTCACATGTATAACCTTTATAGCACCCTACAAGTCCAATAGCAAATCCAAAGAAATAGGTTTTAATTACTGCCGGAATAAGATCGCTAAACTCAAGAGTACTGAAGACCTTGTTAAAGTACAAAACAAAGGACACACTGCCCTTGGAATTTTCAATTAAATACGATCCAAATAGCGCAATAGCATCTCCAAAAATAACCAATATAGGAAGCATTAATGTTGCTGCTAGAATTCTTGTAACCACTAAAAACTTAAACGGATTTGTCCCAGAAACCTCCATGGCATCAATCTGCTCTGTAACTTTCATCGAGCCTAATTCTGCGCCAATTCCTGAGGCTATTCTTCCTGCAAATGTCAACGCTATAATTACTGGGCCAATTTCTCGAATTATAGAAATTCCAACCATAGAAGGCATCCAAGATTCAGCTCCAAATTCTTGTAAGGTCGGCCTTGTTTGCAAGGTTAAAACCAAACCTATTATAAACCCTGTTACACCAACCAATAAAACAGACCGGTTTCCAATACTATAACATTGCCTTAAAAGTTCTTTAAATTCAAAAGGTTTTGTAAAAACCTCTTTAAAGAAACGACCTGAAAAATATGTTAACTCGCCAACTTCAATAAAAAAAGATTTAAAACTGCTTTTAGATTCTTGCATGACTGGCCAATATAAGTCTATCAAAGATACGCGTTGTTACCTGATACTAAAATGATTAAAATCACTTTAAAAAGTTGTAATTTTGTAAAGCCAAAAGAAAAACAATGAATATAGGATTAGTATTATCAGGTGGAGGAATGAGAGGGGCTGCGCATATTGGAGCAATAAAAGCTCTTGAAGAGCATAATATTTACCCAACACATATTGCGGGAACTAGCGCAGGAGCCATTGTAGGCGCACTTTATGCTTACGGCTGTAGTTGGGAGGAAATTTTAAAGTTTTTTAAAGCAACTTCCATTCTAGATATTACCAAATACGCCATTAGCAAACCCGGTATTTTAGATGCCGACAAATTCTATAATAGTTTTAAAAAATATTTTCCTGAAGATAATTTCAGTATATTAAAAAAAGATCTTCAAATTACAGCTACCAATATTTTAAATGGTGATTTAATGGTTTTCAACCAGGGAGAGCTTATAAAACCAATTTTAGCGTCAGCTGCTTTTCCTGGCGTATTTTCACCTGTAAAAATTGATGACTCCTATTATGTAGATGGCGGAACATTAAATAATTTCCCAGTAGAGCTTGTAAAAAAACTATGCGATAAAACCATTGGAGTTTACGTAAACGGTTTTGACCATATTGATATTAAGGAACTAATGCACTCCCATCATGTAGCCGAAAGAGCTTTTAAATTGAAATCCGTAAGAGAAGATTACATGAAATTCAGAAAATGCGATTTACTTATTTGTCCGAAAGGCTTAGATCAATATGGAACTTTCGACAAAAAAAATCTGAAACATATTTTCGATCTTGGATATAGCACAACTATAGAGGTGTTAAAAAATTTTGATATTACTAAAAACAAAGAACTAAAAACAGTTTAAAACTGATTGTTATCATATTTAATTCAAGAATTTCCCCGTAATTTTAGTTAAACTATTTTCTAAAATGAAAACAACCTTGCGTATCCAAAATATTAATTGTGGGGGCTGCTTAACCACGATAGCTACAAGACTTTCAGAAATTAATAACATTTCCGATATTTTTGTAAGTATAGAAAATAAAACTGTTTCATTTGAATATAACACCCATCACGAATTGGAAAAAACAAAACATGTGCTTTCAATGATAGGATATCCAGTAATCGGGATGGATAATCATTAATTATATTCCAAAAAACACTTTACACAGCTGTCACTAGCTATCAAAAAAACACGATATGTTTTAAAAACTATATATTCTAGTTTTAACATTATTATTTTTAACAATCTGAGGTAACCTAAAACCTAATAACAAAGCTGTTGCCATTGAAAGTTGCATACAGACCCAAGAAATTCCAGAAGAAACCAAAATACTAATAGATTGCTCCCAAACAGTTTTGTTACTAAAACTATTCAAATAAAAAATAACTTTCAATTTTTAAATTCCATTGCTACCCATTTTAACTCTTAACCTTCTTATTCAATTTCAAGAGCTTATTTTAGTTAGGCACAATCCATGGATTATAGATTCGTTAACCCATGCGGATTACTATACCATGAAAGAAACTCCTTTGTTAACAATCAGAAATATTTAATTATACTAAAAGAAGGAAGTCAAATAAACATTCCTGATTCAATAGAAACTCTAAAATTATTGAACACTCAAATAAGGATTATTTCCGATTTGAATATTATAAACAAGTTCGAAGATAAAATGCTTTTAAAAGACATTAATAAAAGTAATAAATAAGCTTAAAGCCAAGGATGGTGTTTATAAATCATGCTTGAATTTTCTCTATTAGAATACAAATTACTTATAGATAATTCAATATCTTGTAAAAATATTGAAAAAACATAATATAAAACATGAATTCAAATTTAGCAGTTCTTATAGATGGAGACAATATTCCTTCGGCACACGTGAAGGAAATGATGGAAGAAATCGCAAAATATGGCAATCCAACCATTAAAAGAATTTATGGAGATTGGACCAAACCACATCTTTCTAAATGGAAAGATCTTTTACTACAAAACGCCATTACTCCCATTCAACAATACGCGTATACCACCGGAAAAAATGCTACAGATTCTGCCATGATTATAGATGCCATGGATATTCTTTATTCCAATAAAGTAAATGGTTTTTGTTTAGTTTCCAGCGATAGTGATTTTACTAGATTAGCAACAAGGTTAAGAGAAGCCGGTATGCAAGTTATTGGTATTGGCGAAAAAAAGACTCCAACCCCTTTTATAGTAGCCTGCGACAGATTTATTTATGTTGAAATATTAAGAACACAATCTGAAAAGAAAGACGAAACTAGTAGCAAGGATAAAAACAAAGACACTATTGATAAAATTACCCCACAGGTTATTAAATTAATTTCCACAACAATTGATGATTTGTCAGACGAGGAAGGATGGGCGTTTTTAGGAGATGTTGGTAGTTTACTTCAGAAAAAACAACCAAATTTCGATTCTAGAAATTACGGTTTCGAAAAACTAACACCTTTGATTAAATCCACCGAATATTTTGAGGTAGAACAAAGAGAAACTCCAAAAAGTAAACACAAACTTATCTATGTAAAAAACATAGATAAGTCGAAAAAACGATCAAAAAAATAAAAATTCCACATGAAACAATTAATATTTACGGTATTCATGTGCATAACATTTATATGCTCAACAACTGCGCAAAGCAAGCCAGCCTACCAACTTTTTAAAAACAATGGAAAACAGGCTGATTATGAAAAAATGATTATAGATTTAGCCAAAAGCGACATGGTTTTTTTTGGCGAATACCATAACAACCCTATTTCGCATTGGTTACAGTTTGAAATGAGTAAAAGTTTCTTCGAAATTAAAGGAGATAAATTATTTTTTGGAGCGGAAATGTTTGAAAATGGTAATCAATTAGTGATAAACGAATACCTTCAAGGGTTTTACCCTGAAGATAAAATGCTTCCAGAAATCACACAATTATGGAGCAATTACAAAACAGATTACAGTCCTTTAGTAGAATTTGCCAAAGAAAACAAATTACGTTTTATAGCCACTAACATACCTAGAAGATATGCTTCTATGCTATATAAAAAAGGAATGGATGCTTTAAAAGAATTAAGCCCAGAAGCCCTTGCTATGATTGGCCCAGACTTAGAAATGTATTTTGATCCAACGGAAAAAGCGTATGCTGAAATGGCCGATAAAATGGGTGGACACATCCCACAAAACATGTTAAACATTCAAATTGCTCAAGCCGCTAAAGATGCAACTATGGCGCACTTTTCCCTTAAAAACTTTAGCCCTGGAGATTTCCTATTTCACTTCGAAGGTTCCTATCATTCCAATTACAACCAAGGTATTATATGGTGGATAAACAAAATCCAACCTGGATTAACCATTAAATCCATTACTACGGTTATGCAATCGGAATGGGATGAAATGAGCAAAGAAGATAAAGCTGAAATAGCCAATTATATTGTTGTAGTGGCTGATAGCATGACACAGACCAATGGATAACTCATGAAATAATCTATAAAAAAAGCCTTTATCTGTTGATAAAGGCTTTTTTTATTTGAATCGGAAACTATCCTTCTAACTGATCATAGTTAATTTCAAAATAAGAAAGAATAATTATACAAATCACGTACAAATAATGTACAATAAAAAAGAAAAGCCTTGAAAATCAAACGATTAACAAGGCTTTAAGTACTGAAGGCGGGACTTGAACCCGCACGTCCTAATGGACATTGGATTTTAAGTCCAACGTGTCTACCGATTCCACCACTTCAGCTTGGTATATTTTTAATAGAGTATAGAGCGAAAGACGGGATTTGAACCCGCGACCTCCACCTTGGCAAGGTGATGCTCTACCCCTGAGCTACTTTCGCAGTTTTTAATGAACTTACCAGTCTTAAAACCGGCCTACAATCTCTCGATTGCGGTTGCAAATTTAGAATATTTAAATGAATAGCAAAGCTTTTTTTGAAAAAATATTCAAATTATTTTTAGGCCATCTTTTTCTTCACCAACATTCGCTTAATTTCGTTGAGTTTCATAAGCGCCTCAACGGGCGTAAGTGTATCAATATCAATATGCAATATTTCTTCTTTAATGTTTTCCAGCAAAGGATCATCTAAATTGAAAAAACTTAGCTGCATATCATTATCGAGGCTTTTAACTTTTTCGGTTAACTCTTCACTTGAATGCGATTGTTCTAATTTTTTTAATATTTTATTAGCACGATGCAATACCTGCTGCGGCATTCCTGCCATTTTTGCCACGTGAATTCCGAAACTATGAGCAGATCCTCCTGGAACCAACTTTCTTAAAAAAAGCACATTGTCCTTTAGTTCTTTTACCGAAACATTAAAGTTCTTAATCCGATCGAAGGTTTCGGTCATTTCATTTAATTCATGATAATGTGTAGCAAAAAGAGTTTTAGCTTTCGAAGGATGTTCGTGCAAATACTCGCTTATTGCCCAAGCTATCGAAATTCCATCGTAAGTACTAGTCCCTCTTCCTATTTCGTCAAGTAAAACCAAACTTCTTTCTGACAAATTATTTAGAATGGAGGCTGTTTCGTTCATTTCCACCATAAAAGTAGATTCCCCCATAGAAATATTGTCGCTAGCTCCTACTCTAGTGAATATTTTATCCACTAAACCTATTCTGGCTTCACGTGCTGGCACAAAACATCCTGTTTGAGCCAAGAGCACAATTAATGCTGTTTGACGCAAAATAGCCGATTTACCAGACATATTTGGCCCGGTAATCATAATAATTTGTTGAGCTTCCCGATTTAACAAGACATCATTAGCAATATATGCTTCACTTGGCGGCAATTGTTTTTCAATAACTGGGTGCCTTCCGTCTTTAATATCTAAGTCGGTTGAATTATCAATAATTGGATATACGTAATTATTCTCGCTAGCCAATTGAGCAAATCCACATAAACAGTCTAACTGCCCAATAAGGTTGGCATTTTGCTGAACTGGTTTAATGTATTGCATCATCCAACCAATCAATTCAGAAAACAATTGTTGTTCTATGGCTAAAATGCGTTCTTCTGCCCCAAGTATTTTGGATTCATATTCTTTTAGTTCTTCGGTAATATAGCGCTCAGCATTAACCAAAGTTTGCTTTCTAATCCATTCGGCAGGAACTTTATCCTTATGAGTATTTCTAACTTCTATATAGTAGCCATAAACATTATTTGAACCTATTTTTAATGATGATATTCCTGTACGTTCGCTTTCGCGCTTTATCATATTGTCCAGATAGGTTTTCCCTGAATGAGACAAACCTCGTAATTCGTCTAATTCTGAAGAAAACCCTTCTGCAATAGTAAATCCTTTTAATACGTTTACAGGCGCATCTTCAAATAAGGTTTCCTTAATTTTTTCACGAAGTACTTGACATCCTTGAAGCGTATCTCCAATAACTTTTAAAGACTCGTTATTGCAGTTGGTAGCCAATGCTTTTATAGGCACAATAGCCTCTAATGAGTTTTTAAGTTGAATTACCTCTCTTGGATTTACCTTCGAGGTTGCCACCTTAGAAATTAATCGTTCTATATCGCCAATATGCTTAATATGATTTTGGATTTTCAGAAGCTCATTGGGGTTTTTAGTCAAATAATCAACTACTTCATGGCGTTGTTTTATTTGCTTCAAATCTTTCAATGGAAGCGCTAACCAACGTTTCAGTAAACGTCCTCCCATTGGCGAAATGGTTTTATCAATAACATTTAGGAGTGTTACAGCATTATTATTAGTTGAATAGTAAAGCTCCAAATTTCTAATTGTAAACCTATCCATCCACACATAATCATCTTCAGCAATTCTAGCAATAGCCGTAATGTGCTGTAGCTTGTTGTGTTGAGTTTCTGCCAAATAATGAAGTATAGAACCTGATGCAATTATTCCTTCATTCAAATCTTCAATTCCAAACCCTTTTAATGTTTTTGTATCGAAATGCTTGATTAAAGTTTCTTTAGAATAATCAATTTGATAAACCCAATCCTCTAAATAAAACGTATGAAAGTCGTCGCCAAAAGCAGTTTTAAAATTGTTTCGCTTTTGTTTAGACACCAACACTTCACTTGGTTTAAAATTTTGAAGTAATTTATCTATATATTCCTCATTACCTTGAGATGTTAAAAACTCTCCTGTTGTAATGTCCAAAAATGAAATTCCTATATTGGTTTTCCCGAAGTAAACCGAACACAAGAAGTTATTGGATTTAGATTTAAGCACCTCATCATTAAAAGCTACACCGGGTGTTACAAGTTCCGTAACCCCTCGTTTTACAATGTTTTTAGTAAGTTTGGGATCTTCAAGCTGATCGCAAATAGCAACCCGCTCTCCGGCCTTCACCAGTTTTGGCAAATAAGTATTTAACGAGTGATGAGGAAATCCTGCCAATTCTGTTTCACTTTCGCTTCCTGCACCTCGTTTTGTCAGAATAATGTCTAAAATCTTAGCTGTCTTGATTGCGTCTTCACCAAAAGTTTCATAAAAATCTCCCACGCGAAATAATAGCAATGCATCAGGATACTTAACCTTAATAGCATTGTACTGTTTCATTAAAGGCGTTACTTTTTTAGTCTTTTTCGTCATCTTGTGTTTTTCATTCCATGAAGTAGTTATTCCTTCAATGGATAAATGATTTTTATGTGTTACTTTTGTGCTAAATTTAGAGTTGCTAAAGTAACCAATATTTCATGTGTTATAAAGCCTGAACGGCAGAAATTATTTTCAATAATTGATAATTTTGAGTTAAAATTACCACGAAACTGACTGCTATCGAGCAGATATGCAAAGTAAGTTTAAAAAGCTGAATCTTATAAAATTGTTAGAAACCTTACATTCATTTTTAAAATTAATTCGATTTGGTAATAAAAAAAAACAATCTATCAATTCGTGGCAAAAAAAATTAAATTTTTAAATTAAACAAAAAGACTTCGGTTTTCAAGGAATATAAATATGCGCAAACTAAAAAACAGCGAACTAGACAGATTAAGTATTGAAGATTTTAAGGAAGTTGCTAAAACACCCTTAATTATTATACTTGACAATATAAGAAGCCTTAATAATATTGGCTCTGTTTTTAGAACAAGTGACGCTTTTTTAATTGAAAAAATTTATCTCTGCGGAATTACTGCTACTCCCCCACATAAAGACATTCATAAAACTGCCTTAGGAAGCACCGAAACTGTAGAGTGGGAATACGTTGAAAACACTTTGGATTTAGTTGAAAAATTAAAAAATGATAGTATTAAAATAATATCTATTGAACAAGCTGAGAACGCTACTATGCTGAACGACTTCATACCTCAACCACAAACCAAATACGCACTTGTTTTTGGAAATGAAGTAAAAGGTGTGGCCCAGAACATTGTTAGCAATAGCGATGTAGTTGTAGAAATTCCTCAATTTGGAACCAAACATTCTTTAAATATTTCCGTGAGTGCCGGCGTAGTTATCTGGGACTTATTTTCTAAGTTATCAGTTTTAAAAAGTTAACTCTTTAATTAAAACTAAGTTTTAAACAGGATCTTTTTCCCGACAGATTTCACCTAAAACCCAAAAATAGTCCTCTCGGTTTTCAACAAAATCTTTATCAGAAACATCTATAATCTTCACATTCAATTCTGATTGATTTTTTAGAAATTCTAGATATCCAGAGTTTATTTTTTCTAAATAATCATTAGCAATATTTTGCTCGTATTCACGTCCTCTTTTTCTAATATTTGCTTGCAAACGTTCTGTGTTTTGATACAAATACACATACAAATCTGGTTTTGCAATGTCCTTATACATTAGGTAAAAAAGTTTTCTATAAAGATTAAACTCGTCTTCCGGCAAGGTGATTTTAGAAAATATCAACGATTTATAGATATCGTAATCACTGATAATAAAATCCTTGAACAAATCGTATTGAGATAAGTCGTCACTAATTTGTTGATATCTATCTGCTAGAAAAGACATCTCTAAAGTAAAGGCATAGCGTTTTGCATCTTCATAGAATTTAGGTAAAAACGGATTTTCCGCGAAACGTTCTAGAATTAGTTTCGCATTAAAATCGTTCGAAATCATAGTAGATAAGCTAGTTTTACCTGCTCCTATATTACCTTCAATTGCTATATAATTATAATTTGATAACTGAAACTGTTTGCCAGGATTCTTTAACCAGATATTTATTGAGTTTAATTCACTAGTATCTTCACATTCAACTAATAATTCCGAAATAGTTTTATAAAATTTTGGGTGATTTAATTTAGGTGCAATCTCCAACAAAGGTTTTAAAACAAATTTTCGCTTATGAAGCTCCGGATGTGGCACTTGCAGAATTTTTGTGTCTATTATTTTTTCATCCACAAACAAGATGTCCAAATCAATGGTTCTAGACTGGTAGCCTTGTTGTTCTCCCCTAATTCTTCCCAACGAAGTTTCAATATCCAGTAATTTCTGCATAACTATTTCTGGGGAGACTTCTGTTTCTAAAATAACACAGCAGTTTAGAAAATCGTCGCCTTCAAAACCAACAGCAGGCGTGTTGTAAACTTTCGAAATGATGTTTATTTTCCCTATTTTTCGAAAAATAAGATTAATAGCGTCTTGAAGATATTTTAATCTATCACCTTTATTGCTACCTAAAGAAATATAAAAATTTTGTCGTGTATCCATTGAAAAAACAAATTAACTAAAAGAAAGTTTAATAGTTTATCTTTGTTGCTCCTATTTATTCACAATTTAATATGAACATAAAGAAAATAAGCAATACAAGGATTTTACTTACATTAAACCAGCTTTCTATCACTTTAAATTATCTAGGGATTTTTCACTTAAAAAATGCTTCAGTTTAAAAACAATCAAAAAGCAAACCTGCTATAATATTAAAGTTTTATTAAACTTTTGGACAATAGCAACTTTGCTCTTAATTTATACGTATATACTTACACAAATTTATCACATCACATGAAAAAAGTTTTAAAAATTACTGGAATTACATTACTAGTTTTTCTGTTACTATTACTAGCCATCCCATTTGTATTTCAATCTAAAATAAAAGAGATTGTAAAACGTACAATTAATGAAAATGTTAATGCACATGTAGAATTTAGCGATGTAAGTCTAAGCTTTCTAAGAAGTTTCCCTCAGGCTCAAGTAAATGTTTCTGATTTAGTAATTACGAATTTCGAACCATTTAAAGATGAAACCTTAGCTACAGCTAAATCCATTTCTTTAAACATGTCTATAAAAGAATTGTTTAAAAGTGCAGACGAAGGTCCAGTTGTGATAAATGCTATAAATTTAAATGAAGCACTCATTAGTCTTAAATCAAATAAGAGAGGTGAAACTAATTACGATATAGCAAAAGATAGCGAAGAAACCGAAAGTTCTGACGACTCAAAAGGCTTTACTCTTGACATTAAAGATTACGCTATTGATAATAGTGCATTAACCTATTTAGACGAAAGCTCCAACATGACTTTCTATTTAACCGAAGTAAACCACTCTGGAAAAGGAACTTTTTCTGGAGACATTTCGGAATTGGACACTAAAACAAGCGCTAGAATTAGCTTAAAAATTGATAGCACTGAATATTTAAGCAATAACGATATTAAACTAGACGCCTTAATTGGACTAGACCTTACCAATTCCAAATATACATTTAAAGAAAACAAAGGCTACATCAATCAATTACCGATAGAATTCCAAGGTTATGTTCAAATGTTAGACGAAGGCCAGGAAATGGATTTAACCTTTGAAAACCTAGGTTCTGATTTCAAAGACTTTTTAGCAGTTATCCCTAAAGCCTATTCCAAAGAATTAGAAAAGGTAGAAACATCTGGTAATTTCAAACTAAAAGGGATTATAAAAGGAAAAATGACTGAGGAAACCATTCCTACTTTAGATATCAATATGGTTTCTGATAATGCTTCGTTTAAGTATCCTGATTTACCTAAACGAGTAGAAAACATTTCAATTAATGCCTCTGTTAAAAATACCACAGGATTAGTAGATGATACCTACGTGGACCTGCAAACATTGAATTTCAAAATTGACCAAGATATATTTAAGTCTTCTGCCGTAATTAGAAATTTAACAAAAAACATTCACGTTGATGCACACGTTGATGGTGTTTTAAACTTAGCAAACCTAAGCAAGGCCTATCCTATAGAACTAGACAACCAGCTAACAGGAATTTTAATTGCAAAATTAAACACCAATTTTGATATGGAAGCCATAGAAAGCAATGCCTATCAACGTGTAAAAAGTGATGGAACTTTAAACATGAAAGGGTTTAAATACGATTCGGAAGATTTAGTGTACCCTATAGAAGTTTCTGAAGCTGCTATAACGTTTTACCCAGGAACTGTTAAGCTAAATAAATTTGATGCAACTACTGGAAAAAGCGACATTAAAGCCAATGGAACTATTCATAACTTACTTGGATTCGTTTTTAGTGACAAAAAACTACAAGGTGATTTTTATGTAAATTCCAATGCCTTTTATGTAAGTGATTTCATGACAGAAGACTCGACTGAAAATTCAAATAACAAAACAGCAAGCACTTCTGAAGATTTCAAGATTCCAGCTTTTTTAGATTGCAAAATACAGGCAGATGCAAAAACAGTTTATTATGATAATTTAACCTTAAAAGAAGTAAAAGGAAATCTGTACATTAAGGATGAGAAAGCTGTTTTACGAGATATGAGTTCGAATATTTTTCAAGGTAAACTACTATTGGACGGATATGTAGATACGGCATCAAAAACACCAACCTTTGTAATGAATTTGGACATGAGCCAGTTTGATATTTCACAATCATTTACCGGTATGGAGTTACTTCAAAGCTTAGCCCCAATTGCAAGTGCACTTCAAGGAAAATTAAATAGTACCATTGCACTTTCAGGTAATTTAGGAGCTGATTTTACTCCAGATTTAAATACTATTGACGGAAACGCTCTTGCTGAACTACAAACCACAGAAATTAAGCCTAAAAACGAAGCATTAATGAACGCTTTAAGCGGTGCTTTGAGTTTTGTAGATTTTAGTAAATTAGATTTAAATAACTTAAAAACTTATTTAACTTTTGAAGATGGCATGGTAAACATTAAGCCTTTCGATATACAATATAACGACATAGCAATAACCATTGCAGGCTCCCATAGCTTCACCAACAATATGAATTACAGTGCTGTTCTTCAAGTTCCAGCAAAATACTTAGGCAGCGACATCAACAGGTTAATAGGTAAAATAGATGATAAAGCCGTGAATAATATTTCTATTCCAGTAACAGCAAATATTACTGGAACATTCAATAATCCGAGTGTTAAAACTGATTTAACAAGTGGTGTTACCAATTTAACAAAACAACTCGTTGAAATTGAAAAACAAAAATTAATAAATAAGGGTAAGGATCAAATAATTGATTTAATTGGCGATCTTAATAACACGCAAACACCTAGCAAACCAAAAGACTCAACAAGTACTACCAAACCAACATCAAACCCAATAAAGAATGTCTTGGACGACATTATTCAAGGAGGTAGTACGAAGCCAAAAGACTCAACAAACACCACGAAACCAAAATCGATTAAGGATTTAATTAATTACCCAAAAACGAATAAAAATCCAAAAACAGACACCATACCTTAAGACTTTTTACAATTCACAATGATTTGTTAAAGTTTATTGATTATCAATAGGTTACATTGTTGCTTCTTAAAAGAAACCGGCATTAATTTGGATTTGTCATAAAAAAGGTTATATTGATAGATTAACTTAACACTTTTAAAACAATCTGAATGAGGCAATTAAAAATCACCAAGCAAGTTACAAATAGAGAGTCTAAATCCTTAGACAAATATTTGCAAGACATTAGTAAAATTCCTTTAATTACTGCGGATGAAGAGGTTGAATTAGCACAGCGTATTCGTGAAGGAGACCAACTTGCTTTAGATAAGTTAACCACTTCTAACCTAAGATTTGTGGTATCTGTTGCTAAACAATATCAAAATCAAGGGCTAACATTACCAGATTTAATAAACGAAGGTAATGCTGGTTTGGTAAAAGCCGCTAAACGCTTTGATGAAACTAGAGGTTTTAAATTTATTTCCTATGCTGTTTGGTGGATTAGACAAGCTATTTTACAAGCCTTGGCTGAACAATCTAGAATTGTACGTTTACCATTAAATAAAATTGGTTCTATTAATAAAATTAATAAAGCTTATTCTTATTTAGAACAAACTCATGAGCGCCCACCAAGTCCAGAAGAAATTGCCAACGAATTAGAAATGACTATTTCAGATGTAAAGCAATCTTTAAAAATTTCAGGCAGACACTTATCTATGGATGCTCCTTTAAAAGAAGGAGAAGATTCTAACCTTTACGATGTAGTATCGTACGGAGAGTCTCCAAATCCAGATCAAGACTTAATGAGTGCTTCGTTAAACTTAGAAGTAAATAGAGCCCTAGACACCTTATCTCAAAGGGAAGCTGATGTAGTAAGACTTTATTATGGCATTAACAACGAGCAACCTATGAGTCTTGAAGAAATTGGTGAAACCTTTGGACTAACAAGAGAGCGCGTCAGACAGATAAAAGAAAAAGGTATTAGAAGACTTAGACACACTTCTAAAAACAAAATACTAAGGACTTATTTAGGATAACCTTTAATAAATAATTAACTTTAACCCTACTTAAAACAATCAGATGATAAGAATTGAAATTAAAGACGGAGAAAAAATTGATAGAGCTCTAAAACGTTACAAAAAGAAACATCGTAATGTAAAAATTATGCAGAACATTAGAGAAAATCAATTCTTTACAAAACCTTCAGTTAAAAAAAGAAGACAATTACAAAAAGCTTCATACATTCAACATTTAAGAGACCAAGAAGATATCTAGACTTTTATGCTTTCATTTAAAGTATATAATTCTAAATCGAAACCTTCAGAAGAAGAGAAACAGTTTATTGTTGATTTTTTACATAAGCATTTACAAGAATTTAGTGATACCAAAAAGGCTATTTCTAAATGCTTGGATTACGCCGTAAAAAACACAGTTTCTTCCTTTGGAGGTTTTATTTTGGAATTAAGGGAACACAATAAGGTACAAGGCATTGCCATTATCAACCAAACGGGAATGGCAGATTATATTCCTGAAAACATTTTGGTTTATGTTGCAGTCCATAAGAATGCTAGAGGCAAAGGCTTTGGCGTAAAACTAATTCAAGAAGTTATATCGTTAACTGAAGGTGACATTGCACTTCATGTAGAGCCAAACAATCCAGCAGTAAAACTCTATGAAAAATTAGGGTTTACTAACAAGTATTTAGAAATGCGCCTGCAAAAAGATTGATGCCTAAGCAACAGATATTGCTACCACATAACCTTCACTACTTCTTACATTAAAAACAGTTTCGTCCTCGAAGATTAAATACTGCCCTTTAATACCAACCAATTTACCTGTGTAATCAGGTGTTTTATCTAAATTTAAACTCTTAGGCTTTTTAGGGTACTGTAAAACAGGGAAATGAATATTAGTCTCAGAGTTAGAAGCTATATAGTATTCTTTAGCTTCATCTGGAATATATTGTTTTAATTTTTCTCTCCAAGTCACCAAATCCTCATCGGCTATTTCATTTTTCAACATGGTTCGCCAATTGGTTTTATCTGCAACATATTCTTTTAAAGCAACCTCGGTAATACCAGCTAAATATCTATTAGGAACTTCAACAATTTCAATGGCTTCATGAGCTCCTTGATCAATCCAACGAGTTGGCACCTGACTTTTTCTGGTTACTCCAACTTTTACATTACTAGAATTAGCTAAATACACAATATGCGGCTGTAATTGCACCCGCTTTTCATATTCTAGATCACGATCCTCCTTATCCAGATGCGCCGTACTTAGTTCTGGTTTCATAATCCAATCTGCCGCTTGTGGAATATCAAAAAAACAACTTTTACAAAATCCTTGTCTATAAATTGTTTTGTTTAAACCACAATTTAAGCATTCATATCCCACAAGTTTTATATTTATAGTTTTATCTAACAACTGATTCATATTAATAAAATCAGCTTCAAATAACAGATAATATTGAATAGGATCGGAAAATTCCGTTGACATTTTTCTTAAAACACCTTGGTAAGTCATTTTTATTTTTTTTTCTAATATTAAAATATAATATCCCTTTTAATTATCACCTATTAATTATTTGAATTCGAGAAGGTTCATACACCTAATTTCCATGTAATATGTTAAACATATAGTGAGAAACTTCTAATTGACAAATTTAGCTACACATTTCAAAAAAAAAAGATTATTTTTAATCTTTAAATATAACGCAAATATGTCAATTCCTATAGTAAATTCTATTGCTTCCTGGTTTTTAAAAAAAAGGGTTCACCAAATAGATTTGTTTTTAAAATACCCTAATGAAGTACAACAGGAATTACTTTTACAACTAATTAATAAAGCAAAAGACACTGAAATTGGCAAACAATATGGTTTTGAATCCATTAAAGATTACAAAACATTTACTGAACGTGTACCTATTTCAACATACGAAGACTACCAAAACAACATAGAACGATCACGATTAGGTGAAAATAATATTTATTGGCCACAACCAATTAAATGGTTTGCTAAATCAAGTGGAACAACCAATGCTAAAAGCAAGTTTATCCCTGTAAGTGAAGACTCTCTAGAAGACTGTCATTATGCAGCTAGTAAGGATTTACTATGTATGTATTTAAATAACAACGAGAATTCGCAGTTATTTACAGGCAAAAGTTTACGTCTTGGAGGTAGTAAGGAACTTTATAAAGAAAATGGCACCACTTTTGGAGATCTTTCAGCCATATTAATTGACAACATGCCATTCTGGGCGGAATATAGCAGCACACCAAGTAGTAAGGTTTCCTTAATGAGTAATTGGGAGGAAAAAATGCAAGCTATAGTGAATGAAACCATACAAGAAAATGTAACCAGTTTAGCCGGCGTACCTTCTTGGATGCTAGTTTTGCTTAATAACGTTTTAGAAACTACAGGAAAAAATAATTTATTTGAAATTTGGCCAAACCTAGAAGTCTATTTTCATGGCGGGGTAAGTTTTCTGCCTTATAAAGCGCAGTACAAAAACATTTTACCTAAAAAAGATTTCAGATATTACGAAATTTACAATGCCTCGGAAGGTTTTTTCGCAATTCAAGACCAAAACAATTCCAGCGAATTACTTCTTATGTTGGATTACGGAATTTTTTACGAATTTATACCAATGGATACTTTTGGAACAAAAAATGAAAAAATTATTCCATTAAGCGAAGTAGAGGTTGGAAACAATTACGCTTTAGTTATAACAACAAATGCTGGATTGTGGCGTTATAAAATTGGAGATACGGTTAGATTTACTTCTATAGCACCATATAGGATTAAAGTTTCAGGTAGAACCAAGCATCATATCAATGCTTTTGGAGAGGAATTAATTATCGAGAATGCAGAGGATGCCTTAAAAAAAGTATGCAAAAAAACTAAAGCAGAAATTGTAGACTATACAGCGGCTCCTATTTTTATGCAAGGCAAGGAAAAGGGCGCACACGAATGGCTTATAGAATTTAAAACCCTGCCAGAAGACATTAATTATTTTAACGAATTATTAGACAATGCACTAAAAGCATTAAATTCCGACTACGAAGCTAAGCGCTACAACAATATGACGCTTAACAAACCAACTATACACATAGCTAGAGAACGGTTGTTTTACGATTGGCTAAAACAAAACAACAAACTTGGCGGGCAACATAAAGTTCCAAGACTTTCTAACACAAGAGACTATCTCGATGCGTTACTGGACTTAAATAAATAAATTGTAATTATCGAAAATTAAAGAAGAAAAAACACATACATGGATTATTTTTTATATTTCATCCAAAAATAGTTGTAGTCATTTTTTTCTTACGCTTTAATTGTTAGTTTTACTCTGCTATTAATTATTAACGATATCATTTATCTGGTATTTATAGCAAGTAAATACCAGGTGGATGTCGTTCATTTTAAGCACAAATTCCAATAAGAATATTGACAAATTTTAAAAACATAGTTTTATATCATTAATTATTATCCATAATCCCTAAATAAAAAACCACTCGCTAAGAGTGGTTTTTTATACTCTTTATTAATGAACATTTTTAATAGTTTGAATGTTAAAGTCAAACCAAAATTTATTAATATTTCATAAACCTATAAAAATTTATTTTAAGAATTATTTACGTAGTACTACCCTATTTCATCACTTTTCAATGAAATACCATTTTGCATTACGGCTTTCCCATACTTTTTATGAATTACACTTTAGAATGAAACGTCTAATTGAAAACAAATTCCTTTTAAGATAAATTTAAATTTTCTCATAAAACAAAAAAAGACTGTCTTTATCGGACAGTCTTTTTAAATAGAAACCTTTTATAAATTTAAGAAACAGCCTTTAGTTTCTTAATAGTTGTTTTAGTTAATTTCTCTTCAGCGTATGCCTTAGTCACTTTTATGGTCTTTTCTTCTGTACCAGGCAATTCGAACATGGCATCAGTTAAGATTTCTTCACATAACGAACGCAAACCACGTGCTCCAAGTTTGTATTCTATTGCTTTTCCAACAATAAAATCCAAGGCTCCATCTGTAATACTAAAGTCTATTTCGTCCATAGCAAACAATTTTTTGTATTGTTTAATAATGGCGTTTTTAGGCTGGGTTAAGATTGCTCTTAACGTTTTAGCATCCAAAGGATCCATATAGGTTAATACGGGTAAACGTCCTATAATTTCAGGTATTAATCCAAAATCTTTTAAATCTTTAGGTATAATATATTGTAATAAATGGTTTTGATCAATCACATTATCACTCATAGAAGCGCTATAACCAACCGCTTGCATGTTTAACCTTTTTGAGATTACGCGCTCAATACCATCAAATGCTCCACCGGCAATAAAAAGAATGTTTTCTGTATTTACTTCAATGAATTTCTGATCTGGATGCTTACGTCCACCTTTTGGTGGTACATTTACAACAGTTCCTTCTAATAGCTTCAATAAAGCCTGCTGAACTCCTTCACCAGACACATCTCGTGTAATAGAAGGATTGTCACTTTTTCGAGCAATTTTATCTATTTCATCAATAAAAACAATTCCCTTTTCAGCTTTGTCTAAATTGTAATCAGCCGCTTGCAATAAGCGAGTTAAAATACTTTCCACATCTTCCCCAACATATCCAGCTTCAGTTAAAACTGTTGCATCTACTATTGCTAAGGGCACATTAAGCATTTTAGCAATGGTTTTAGCCATTAAGGTTTTACCTGTTCCTGTTTGCCCTACCATGATGATATTTGATTTTTGAATTTCAATATCATCATCACTTGGTGGTTGTAAAAGTCTCTTGTAGTGGTTGTAAACCGCAACAGACATTACTTTCTTCGTACTATCTTGACCAATTATGTATTCATCAAGAAAATCTTTAATTTGTTGTGGCTTACGCAACATAAGCTCTGCGGACAACTCACTCTTATCACCTTGTTTAGATTCTTCTAAGACAATGCCATGAGCTTGTTCGATACACTTATCGCAAATATGTGCATCTAATCCTGCTATTAATAAATTTGTTTCTGGCTTTTTTCTACCACAAAACGAACATTCTAAATCTTCCTTTGCCATCTTTCAATTATAAGTTACGAGTTTAAAAATATCACTCTAAACTATTTATCATTTAAATTACCCACGAACTAAAACCTCATCGATCATTCCGTATTCCTTGGCCTTATCGGATTTCATCCAATAATCCCTATCACTATCAGCATATACTTTGTCGTAATCTTGACCCGAATGCTTACTAATTATTTTATATAACTCTTCTTTTAGGGTTAATATTTCTCTAGCTGTAATTTCTATATCACTAGCTTGTCCTTGAGCACCTCCTAATGGTTGGTGAATCATAACGCGAGAATGTGTTAAACCACTACGTTTTCCTTTTGCTCCTGCACACAATAACACAGCTCCCATTGAAGCCGCCATTCCTGTACAAATAGTAGCTACATCCGGCTTAATAAATTGCATGGTATCGTAAATTCCTAAACCAGCATAAACCCCTCCACCTGGAGAATTAATATATATTTGAATATCCTTAGAAGAATCTGTACTCTCTAAAAACAACAATTGTGCTTGAATAATATTAGCCACTTGGTCGTTAATGGCTGTTCCCAAAAATATGATACGATCCATCATTAAACGTGAAAACACATCAAAAATGGCTATATTCATTTGACGCTCCTCAATAATATTTGGCGTTAAATTAGTTGGATACATATGACTAATAATTTTATCGTAATATGTACTACTAATTCCTTGGTCTTTTATGGCGAATTTTTGAAATTCATTTGCGTAATTCATAAATCTTATTTTGTCTATTAAAAGTAAATTAAAAAGGCGTTAAAAATACAATTTTAACGCCTAAATATAAGGATTATTTAGTTAAATAAATACTAATCTACCGACAGAAATCGGGATCGTTTATTTAAAAATTACTTATCTCCGTAAACTTCCTTTACAAATTCTTCGTAAGTAAGTTCTTTAGTTTTAAGATTTGCTTTTTCTTTATAAACCTCTAATAATTTCTGGCTGATAATTTGCTCAGAAATTCTACGTGCTTCATCTTGATTAGATAATACACGAGCAGCTATATCTTCCAATTCTTTATCTGAAGGGTTTAATTGACCAAACTGTGCCATTTGGGCTTTAATCATTAACTTGGCATGGTCTTTAATATCATCTAAAGTTACTTGAATTTTATTATCGGTAATTAATTTTCCTTCAATTAATTGGTAACGCAAGCTTTTTTCAGACTTTTCGTACTCCTCTTTAGCCTGATCTTCAGTTAAATGATTTTCACCTGCTGTTTGCATCCATTTAGTTAGGAATTCAGCTGGTAAATCGAATTTTGTGTTTTCAACAAGATACTCAGTAACATCGTTCAACAACTTTTGTTCTGCTTGTTGTTTGAATTGTTTTTCAGCATCTTCTTTAATTTTATCTTTTAATTCTATAACCGATTTTACAACATCTTTACCAAATAATTTATCAAATAAATCTTGGTCTAAATCTGCTAATTCGCGTTCGTTAATTTCTGTTACAGTAAAAGCAACTTCAATGTCTAAATCATGAATTTCATCATGTCCTAATTTTAAGGCATGCATCAATTCGTGATCATCATTATAAAGTCCTTTTGTTTTTAGTGTGATAACATCGCCAACTTTAGCTCCAATAAATTTCTTCTCAGTAGCTTTTCCTTTAAACTTATCTAAGGTTAAAGTTACTGTGTTTTCAATTCCTTTTTCTTCGTTAGTATAAGTTCCTGAAACCTCACTATCCTTAGTGATTTCTGTTTGCGACTTTAATTTCCCGTACTGAGTTTGGATATTTTTAATTTGATCGTTGATCATTTCATCTCCAGCAACAATATGATATTGTGTAATGGCTTTTTTGCTTTTTAATTCTACTTCAAATTCTGGAGCAAGGCCTAATTCGAATTCAAATGATAATTTTTCTGAATCCCAATCTAAATCATCCTGTGGCTTTGGGATTGGATGTCCAAGAACATCTAACTTTTCTTCAGTTAAATACTTATTTAAAGCTTCTTGTAATAATTTGTTTACTTCATCAACCAATACAGCTTTTCCATATTGTTTTTTAACCATTCCCATTGGTACATGACCTTTTCTAAAACCTGGAATGTTAGCTGTTTTTCTATAATCGGCTAAGATTTTATCTACCTTCTCGCTGTAATCTTCTTTAGCGATATCTACTTTTACTACAGCATTTAATGCATCGATGTTTTCTCTTGTAATATTCATTATATTATGACATAAAAATTGGGTTGCAAAAATACATATTTTTTACAACCCAACAAAGTTTTTAACGTATTGTATGTCAGTCTATTTTAATCTCCTTTCAACAAAGAAAACAAGATGGACTGAAGAACCGATAATAACAAGCTAAATAACAGGGCTATCCAAAAGCCATCTACTGAAAAGCCGTCAATAAAACTATTAGCCATTAAAATGATTAAGGCATTAATAACCAATAGGAACAAACCTAAAGTTATTACGGTTATTGGTAAAGTTAAAATAACCAAAATAGGCTTCACAAAAATATTTAGCAGGCCCAAAACAATAGCTACAATTATGGCTGAGCCAAATCCTGAGACATCAACCCCAGGTAAAAGGTAAGCTAACAAAACAACTGCCACAGCTGTTAATAAGATTCGAATAATTAAGTTCATAAGTTTTATTTTTGTTAATTTTAAAGATAAGAAACTTGGTTTTATTAACCTAAAAATTCCATGACTTCGTTGTAAAAAGCCTTTGGGTTTTCAGCATGCATCCAATGTCCTGATTTTGGAATTGTAACAATTTTAGAGTTTGGAAAATGATTTTTAATAAGAGTTTCATCTTGCGCACCTATATATTCTGAACGGTCTCCACGTAAAAATAGTGACTCACCAACATATTGTGCGTGAATAGGTAAAGGCTCTCCAATTTCTTCTATATTCTCTTTTAAAACTTTTAGGTTTATCCTTAAAGCCAAACTTTTATCTTTGGTCCAATACAGGTTTTTCAGTAAAAACTGACGAATTCCATAATTGGAAACATATTGTGCTAATTGATCGTCCGCATCTCCTCTACTTTTTAACTTAGTAAAATCAAGGCTACTCAATCCATCTAATATAACCTCATGATGAACAGGATAATATCTTGGAGAAATATCAACTATTATTAATTTTGAAATATATTTTGGATAAGTTGCAGCAAAAAGCATGGCTACCTTCCCACCCATTGAGTGCCCAAGTAAAACAATATCATTTAAATTATGTGTTTCGCAATAATTCTTTAAATCTTCAACTAGTATTTCATAATTAAAATCATTACTATGAAAACTTCTCCCATGGTTTCGTTGATCTAATAAATGAACTTCATAATTTTTTTCGCTAAATTGTGTACCTAGGGTTTTCCAATTATCGCTCATACCTAAAAAGCCATGAAGAATAAGGAAAGGACTTCCTTCACCAATAATGTTTGAATATAATTGCTCTTTTTCTGCCATGATTATTGTTTTGAATATTATTCTTTTTACGCAGTTATTAAAATTCACAAATTCTTAAAACCAAGAAAATTAGTCCAACCTAAAAAGCTACATTAATTTATGTAAATACATTTGTATTACATTTTCAATCCCTAAGTACAAACTTTCAGAAATTAGGGCATGCCCAATAGATACTTCTAGTAAACCTGGAATATGTTGTTTAAAATACGCAATATTTTCTAAAGACAAATCATGTCCGGCATTTACGCCTAACCCAAGAGAGTTTGCTAGTTCTGCACAAGCAGTATATGGTTTAATAGCCGATTTGTTCCCCAAACCAAATTCATGTGCAAAAGCTTCGGTATAAAGCTCAATTCTATCTGTTCCAGTGGCCTTAGCTCCTTCAATTTGCTTTAAATCTGGATCCACAAAAATGGATGTTCTAATACCATGGTTTTTAAATTCTTTAATAACATCAATTAAAAAATCTTTGTGTTTTATTGTATCCCAACCTGCATTGCTTGTAATAGCGTTTTCAGCATCTGGCACCAAGGTAACTTGTGTTGGCTTAAGTTCTAAAACCATGTTCATAAACTTATCTATTGGGTTGCCTTCAATATTATATTCTGTATATACTTCCGACTTTAAATCGTAAGCATCCTGATATCTTATATGTCGCTCATCCGGTCTTGGATGTATAGTGACTCCTTGTGCTCCAAAACGTTGAACATCTTTAGCGAATTGCACCACATTTGGAAAATCGCCTCCTCTTGAGTTTCTTAGAGTAGCAATCTTATTGATATTAACACTTAATTTTGTCATTTTTTTCCTTTTAATCATACAAAAATACGAAGTCATTCAAGGTTATTGTAGTAATTTTTGATTAATTTGCAGTAAGCTTAAAAGAAACAATGAATCTTTCAGATTTTATAATAAACGATATTAAACCACTTGACAAAGACGACAAGATTGGAGACATCCAACTTTTGTTTAATCAATTGACTTATTCGCATATCCCTATAAAAAACAATGATAATATTTATTTAGGGTGCCTATCTGAAACCGATGCGCATTGTTTTAATAGTAAAAAGAACATTTCCGACTACAGTCATGCTATTGAAGGTTTTTTTGTGAGAGATACAAACGTTTGGCTAGATGTACTTGAAGCATTTGCTCAAAACTCCACGAATATTATGCCTGTTTTAAGCGAAAACAACACTTATTTAGGGTATTATGAGCTAAACGATGTAATTAGCCTTTTTAATGAAACTCCCTTCTTTGCCGAAGCTGGAAGCATATTAATTGTAGAAAAGGGACTTTTAGATTATTCTTTTAGCGAGCTTAGCCAAATAGTGGAATCGAATAACGGCAAATTATTTGGTGCTTTTATTTCAAAAATGGAAAATGATGCTGTTCAAATTACCTTAAAAATTGGTAACACTGGCTTAAATGATATTATGCAAACATTTAGACGATATGATTACAAAGTGATTTCCGGACATGAAGAAGATAGTTATATGGAAAATCTAAAAGAGCGTTCAGACTATTTAAACAAATATTTGAACATTTAACCCTATATAAAGTTCAAATAGAAACCCGTTTATTAAAATTTCATTATACAATTTACCCAACCCAATACTCATAAAAGCAGTTTTTGGAATTTATTTTAAATCCACTTTTATTTTATCAATAGTTAATTTTAAAAACATCCTCTGTGAAAATCGCAATTTTTGGTCAATTCTTTCATAAAAATGCTGAAGAAGCTGTAGAAATACTCTTAAACCATCTTTATAAAAAAAACACAAATGTTTATGTAGAAGAGCAGTTTTTCAAAATCATAAACCTTCAAATCACAAACAATAAAAACTATAGCATCTTTAAAACTTTCAAGACCTTAGATAAAAGTTTCGATTTACTAATAAGTATTGGTGGCGATGGTACCATGCTAAGGAGCGCAACCTTGGTGAAAGATTTAGATATTCCCATAGTTGGAATAAACACAGGTAGATTAGGATTCTTAGCAACCATACAAAACGAATATATTATACCTGCTATAGATGATATTTTAAATGGGAATTATAAAATTTCCGAACGAAGTTTACTTACCATAAAAACTGATTCTGAACAAGACCACTTTCAAGAATTAGATTTCGCCCTAAACGAAATTGCGGTAAGTAGAAAAAACACTACCTCCATGATTACCGTTGAAACTAGACTTAATGGTGAATACCTTACTTCGTATTGGAGCGACGGATTAATAATAGCCACACCAACCGGATCAACAGGCTATTCTTTAAGTTGTGGTGGGCCTGTAATTACTCCAGACACCAATAGTTTTGTGCTAACCCCTATTGCCCCACACAACTTAAGCGCTAGACCTTTAATAATTCCTGACTCTACCGAAATACAAATAAAAGTAAGTGGAAGGGAAGATAATTATTTAATATCCTTAGATTCAAGAATTGCAACCATAAACAACAACACAACTATTACTATTAAAAAGGCACCTTTTAAAATAAAGATGATTGAATTGTTGCAAGAAAGTTTTATTGACACTCTTCGAAAAAAACTACTTTGGGGAGAAGATCGTCGCAATTAAACAATAATTTATAAGAAATGCTGTTTTATTCCTAATACTATTCCATTCAAATTGTTATAGGGAAATCTTATTTATTATATTTGCAAACTTTTGAACATTTATGAGGTATTTAACCACTATATTTTTTTTCATAATAACTATTCACTTAAGTCAATCTCAAACCCATGAAATAGGGGTTTTTCTTGGTGGAAGTAATTTTATAGGCGACGTTGGAGCAACTGATTATATTGCCCCAGACCAATTAGCCCTTGGCGGCATCTATAAATGGAACCGAAGTGGTAGACATTCCTTTAGGGCTTCATTAATGTACACCAATTTAGAATTTAATGATTTAAAATCGGATGACCCTAGACGTCAAGAAAGAGGATACAATTTCAATAGTAAAATTATAGAAGGATCTTTAGGTCTAGAATTTACATTTTTCGATTTTAATTTACACGACGGCAAAAACAAAGCCACACCTTACCTATATTCAGGAGTATCAATAGCATATCACAACAATTACTTTTTTCCTCATGGAAAACTTCGTTCTGAAGGCACAAGAAGTTTTGCATTTGGAATTCCAATGGTTTTTGGAGTAAAAGCTAAATTTATGGAAAGTTTTGTTATAGCTGCAGAAGTTGGGGCTAGATACACATTTAGTGATGAATTAGATGGAAGCGCTCCAGATTATGACAATGATTCCCCATTGGCATTTGGAAATAAAAACAATAACGACTGGTATGTGTTTACTGGTCTTACCTTAACCTATACTTTTGGTAGAAAACCTTGCTACTGCGTTTTTTAAATGGACTTAAAATCACAAATAAACACGGACAACCTCCCCAAACATCTTGCTATTATAATGGATGGCAATGGACGATGGGCAAAACAAAAAGGAATGATGCGTGCTTTTGGTCATGAAAAAGGAACCAAAGCCGTAAGACAAGTTGTTGAAGGCTCAGCAGAACTTGGCATAGAAAATTTAACCCTTTATGCTTTTTCTACAGAAAATTGGAATCGACCAAAATTAGAGGTACAAACCCTAATGAAACTCTTGGTTTCTGCTTTAAAAAAGGAAATAAAAACACTCCAAGACAACAATATCAAGCTAATGGCTATTGGTAATTTAAGCGAACTTCCTAAAAGAGCATACAAAGAACTTACAGAAGTCATTGAAAAAACTAAAGATAACAATCGGATGGTTTTAACTTTAGCTTTAAGTTATGGTTCTAGAGAAGAATTAGTAAATACCATAAAAAAAATAAGCATTAAAGTTAAAAATAATATAATTTCGCCCGAAAATATTGATGAATCGGTTATTAATAAGCATCTTTACACGCAAAATTTACACGACGTGGATTTGCTTATTAGAACAAGCGGAGAACAACGAATAAGCAATTTCTTATTGTGGCAAATTGCTTATGCTGAATTGTATTTTACAAATGTACTTTGGCCGGATTTTACAAAGGAACATTTATATGAAGCAATTATTGAATATCAAAAAAGAGAACGACGGTTTGGGAAAACAAGTGAACAAATTAACTAATAAAGTACTATTGAAAACATACTTACTATTCATTTTTACATTGCTATTTGT
>NZ_DATGNR010000028.1:0-3279 GCF_035306605.1 Xanthomarina sp.
TCAAGAGAAAACTTGGGTGCTGGTAATAATTGGACTACAACGACTTATAATTCTGGTGACTTCAGTGGAAAAGTTCTTAAGTATGGATGGACTTCAGCTAATGCTGGTAATGCTTGGTTCTATACGCAAGGTATTGAATTAGAGGCTGGAACATCCTACGTAATTTCTTATAGATATGGAAATAATTCTGTAGGCTATACTGAAAGTATGAAGGTGGCCTATGGAACGTCTGCAAATGCAGCTGCAATGACAAATCCATTGGCTGATTACCCGACAATTTCTGCACTTGGTTCAACGGTTGAAGAGCTTACTTTTACAGTTCCTGCAGACGGGATTTATTATATTGGATTCCATGCGTACTCCGTAGCCAACCAATTTAATTTATATGTAGATGAAATTTCTGTAGATATTGATAATACCGTTTCTATAGAGGAGTATAAGGAGTTGTCTGGTATTCGTTTGTATCCAAACCCAATAAACGACAATACCTTCTTTATTCATGCACCTAATTTAAATAAAGAAAAGGTAGCTGTTGTTGTGAATGATATGCTTGGTAGAGAAATTTATAACACACAACACGTTGTTTCTAATGGAAAGGTTCAAATTAACCTTAATCAAGGAGTAACAACAGGTGTTTATTTGGTAACCATATCATCAAACGGAAATACTCAAAGCTTCCGAGTAATTAAACGTTAATTATTATAATTTTCCATATGTATAAATATGGGTGAATACTAAAAGAGGGATTCCATGACGGGATCCCTCTTTTTAATTGAAGCTTTAGCGCTTTGCTTTTAAGCCGATAACCAAGTTGCTATAAGTAGTACCTCGTACCTTTGGTTGGTTTAAAACGGAATACGTTCAGTTATAATATGAGGTTTGTGAATAAATCGGCATTGTTGTTTAGGTACTGATAATTGAGTTTTCTGTTTTTTAACTGGCTTTCTATTTTATCAAAATCACTTGGGTTTTTTAACTCTATTCCCACTACGGCAGGACCAATTTCGCGGTTGGTTTTTTTAGAAAACTGAAAATAGGTGATGTCATCATCTGGCCCTAACACCTCATTTACAAATTCTTTCAAGGCTCCTGGTCGCTGTGGAAATTGTAATAGAAAATAATGTTTCAATCCCTCGTATAACAAGGAACGCTCTTTTATTTCTTCTGTTCGGGTAATGTCGTTATTACTTCCGCTAACAATACATACCACCTGTTTCCCTTTAATTTTGTCCTTGTATAAATCCAGAGCGGCAATGGTTAGCGCTCCGGCTGGTTCAACAACTATAGCTTCTTCATTGTACAAGCGCAATATACTGGTGCATATCTTGCCTTCAGGAACAAGAACAATATCATCTAAAAGGTCTTTACATATTTCAAATGTTTTTTCTCCCACACGCTTTACGGCAGCACCGTCAACAAACTTGTCTAGAGTATCTAAAGTCGTATTGATACCAAGTTTTATTGAGTTTTTCATAGAAGCGGCTCCAGCAGGTTCTACACCAATAATTTTGGTGTTGGGACTCAATTGTTTGAACACGGTACTTAAACCGGCTGCCAATCCACCACCTCCAATGGGAACAAATAAATAATCGATAGGAGCGGGCTTGTCTTCCAGAAGTTCTAATCCTATGGTTCCTTGTCCCGCCATAACTTTATCATCATCAAAAGGATGAATAAACACGGCTTCTACCTGATTGCAAAACCGGTTGGCTTCCTCATAGGCTTCATCAAAGGTGTCTCCTTTTAGTACAAGGTCTACCTTATCTTTTCCAAAAAGCTTCACCTGTTTGGTTTTTTGCGGGGGAGTGGTTACTGGCATAAAGATGGTTGCTTTGATGTTTAGTTTTCTACAGGCATAAGCAACTCCTTGGGCATGATTTCCAGCACTAGCACAAACCACGCCGTTTGATTTTTCCTCCTCGCTAAGCGATACTATTTTGTTGTAAGCCCCTCTTAATTTGTAGGAGCGTACGGGTTGTAAATCCTCCCGTTTTAAGAAAACTTGAGCGGAAAATTCTTCGCTCAAGTTTTCATTTTTCATCAAGGGGGTATGAACAGCAACGTTTTTTATGCGTTCTCTAGCTTCATATATTTTTTCTAATAAAGTCATTATTTTTTGGGTCTTAATTTTCGTACTTCTAATCCGGTTTGCCACAATTCACTGTGCCTCATCAGGTTTAATTCTTCTTCCAATTTCATACGATAATCCGGCTTGCTATTGGCTTCAATGACGATTTCAGCTTCTTTTCCAGACACGACGCTATCGTACAATTCATTTAAAACAGGTTCAGTGGCCTCACGGAATTTTCCTTTCCAATCTAAAGCCCCTCGTTGCGCAGTTGTGGAACAATTAGCAAACATCCAATCCATTCCGTTTTCAGCAATTAATGGCATCAAACTTTGAGTAAACTCTTCAACGGTTTCGTTAAAGGCTTCACTTGGCGAATGTCCACGCTGACGTAGGACATTGAATTGCGCCTCGAATATTCCTGCTACAGCACCCATTAAAACGCCGCGTTCTCCGGTTAAATCACTGTACACTTCTTTTTGAAAGGTAGTTTCAAATAAATAGCCGGAACCAATGGCAATTCCCAATGCTAATGCACGTTCTTCTGCTTTTCCGGTGGCATCTTGATACACGGCATAACTAGAATTTAAACCTTGACCACTTAAGAATAAACTTCTAAGCGAGGTTCCCGATCCTTTTGGTGCGACCAAGACGACATCGACATCCTTTGGGGGAACGATGCCCGTTTTTTCGTGGAACGTCACGCCAAATCCGTGTGAGAAATACAGAGTTTTCCCCTTGGTTAGATGGTTCTTCATACCTTCCCAAGCTTGGATTTGTCCAGCATCAGAAAGTAAATTCATCACTACAGTGGCTTTTTCACAGGCTTCTTGGACGTCAAATAGGGTTTTACCTGCTTCCCAACCATCTGCTAATGCTTTTTCCCAACTCGCTGTTCCTTTTCTTTGTCCTACTATCACAGGGACACCATTATCTCTTAAATTAAGCGCTTGTCCAGGTCCTTGAACGCCGTAACCAATAACGGCTACGACTTCGTTTTTTAACACCTCTTGTGCTTTTTCTAATGGGAATTCATCACGTTTTACTACGTTTTCTAATACGCCTCCAAAATTTATTGTTGCCATCTTTTTTAATTTTTAATTGTTAATCCGAATCAGTTCGGACTTGTGTTTGGTTTAATTTTTAGGAAACTCTTCTATTTATGAGTTCCGTTTTTGTTATTCTTTTTTTTGAATTAATTCTCAGGGTTA